>JBKHIW010000109.1:0-6551 GCA_046538465.1 Desulfobacteraceae bacterium
TGAAAATCAAAGGTAAAAGCTTCAGTCGGACTTCGAAGGACTCGACGTAGAGCATGTCCTCTTTTTCAAAACCCTCGGGGTTTCCCAAGTGGATCCGTGAAAGAGAGATGCCGGCCCAAGGGAAGAGGGATAGATCCAGCTCTCCGGCCAGCCTGAACGGGCGGCCGGTGGCCTCTGTAACGGTCTCTTCGATCATGGGTTTGTGCCTGTCCAGCTCAATAAACATGGGCGCTGCCAGCAGGACTATTATTACGAGGACTATCAACCCTCCTACGCCTATAAGCGTCCACTTGACGGCTCTTTTCATCGCTTCCTCCCCGGGGGGTAAGACCTTAGAAGATAAGTATTAATTCACGGGTTTCATCGTTGACGGTCTCGCAAAGACCTGCTCCACAGCCGCTCGGAACGTTGTAACCCCTTGAAACTACAAGGGCAGATAACCAGGTCAGGGGCTTTTTGCGACTCCATCATTTGTTCTTACAACCACCATATATTATTTTATCCACACAATTAGTTTAATGTATACTTTTTACTCCTGTAAGTCCTTTTTTCGGCATCAGGTTCGGCGGGTCTCCCGCGGCCATGCTCAATCGCCGTCCCGGAGGCCGGGGAGGGAGAGTTCGCAGTCTTTGATTATCCGGCTGAGGGCTTTTTTCAATCGTTCAGCGGTTCCGTCGCCTTGGGCGAGCCTTCTTTCCATCTCTGAGAGGCAGTCGTAGTAAAGATTCCAGGCCGTTTGTTCGGTTTGATAGGCCTGACTGAGCGGGCTGGGATCGCCGGAGGTGAAATGGAGCGCCCTACGGAGCCGACTCGTCCCTTCACTGACGAATCGCTCTCCTTCCTGCTCCTCACATGAATCAAAAAAGCGCGTCGCCCTGAGGGCATGGCTGAGCAGGGCCACCGTACAGGGGATCCTTGATATGAAGGCGCCGGTAAAAGGGCCGAGGGCCTGCTTTAGACCATCCACTCCGCCTTCCAGGGCGCATGCATACTCGGAGAAGAGGAGTATTCGGACATGATCGCCTATTACCTTGGAGCCGGCTGCCGAGCGGACGGCCTCGGCTGCAAGCAAATCCTTGTCATGACGCATGATCAGGCCCGGTTTGTGCAGATAGGCCGGACGGCGGCCGGGGCGGGTCATGGAGCTCATGATATATGCCTGGTCTTCGGCCCGGCCTATAAAAGACGGAGTAAACGGCCTGTGGTGTCTCAGTCCGTCCACCCTGATCCCGGTGGTCCCCCCGGTTACATGGATGCGTTCCATACAGGTGTGGCCACCGTCAGGGATTCCGCCTCCGTATCGGGCCCCCATCTCCGCCTCGGTGGAAAGGGCCTGCGGGAGCCGGCTGAAAAAGATCAGCTCCTCGGCCGAAGCCGGGCCCTGGGGGAAGGTCACGTCAGGGGTGAAAACCGACTTGTCAGCATCTTCGCGGTTGACCAGGGCCCCTGCAATCATTTCCAGGTCGACACGCCTCCCGCGCCGATCCAGGCAGCGGGCGCCCCAAAGCGGAGAGGACAGGTGCTCCAGGGCTGAGGCCCCGGTCTCTCTCACCAGGGCCTCCTGGGGGAAGACCTGGTCCAGGTCGATCTTGAATACGGCCTTTATCCGGGGATCGACCAGGGCCTGCCACAGGGCGGCGATCGCTTTGAGAAAGCTGTAGTGCCGTCCGTACTCCCCGTCCACACCGAATACCTCCAGGATCTCCGCCGCCGCGGGCACACCGAGGTAAGACGAGGCGGCCGGGGCCAGGACTTCGCGGACCAGGCGTCTGGCGTCCGTCTCTGTAAAGGCGAGTATTCTCAAGTGGTCAAAACCGCCGCAGCCCAAGAGCTCGGATCTCAGGTACTCCTTTGCTGCATCCTGGAGCCCCGTGTGGGTGACCGAGACCGAAAGGATGCAAAGCGGTCTTGCTCGGGCGGGAATGGTGCCCCGGGCCTTTTCAAAGGCGAGGGCCCGGTCGAGCCCACGGAGCCCGTAAAGTATCTCATTGGCCTCCGGGCTTGCCCCCACAGGGACGGGATGGTCATACCAGTAGTGCTGGGGCTCCCCCATGACCTCCGCCACCCTGCGGCGCAGATCCTGCGGCAGCCGCTCCATAAAGGGTCCGGATTCGGCCGGGGGTACGGTAAGTAGGACGTTGGAGGTGAATATAAGCTCCCGGGAAGGTTCCCTCAAGGGCGCGGGGGAGGGCTCATTGACCGTCACCAGGCGCAGGTCCCTAAGCCCCTTGACCTTTTCGGCCTCGTTGCCCAGGATGCCGGCCGCCTCAGGGCAGAATACCGCCCACATCCGCTCGGCCGTACCTGCAGGATCCTTACCTCGACCAGAAGACAGCCATCGGCGCAAATCGTGCAGCCGCTGTGCAAAGTCGTGATCCGAAGCCGTTCGCTCTCGGATCTCGGATTCGATCAGGTCCATGGCCTTCTTGTAGAACCCTGCCCCATCCGTCCACTCAGGATGAGAGGAGGCCTCTTGCAGGAGTTCTCGGGCGCGGCCGTAAAAGGGATGAGCCGGGCCGCAAAGAGCCGTTAAAAACGCCGCATTAATGGAAGCCCCGCAGACTCCCTTTTTCAGCCGGCCGGCGGCGCCTGTCTCGGCCGGGCCGCCCGGGCCGAGGATTTTTAAAAGGAGCTCTTCCAAGCCCTCCCGCCTTTGCGATTTGTGCTTCCGTAATAAAATATCACATATTGACCGGTGGCTTAAAAGGGGAAATGTGCGTGGGATCGCTTGGTGATTGACACCCCGCAGGGGGGTGTTCTATACTCCGCGCTTGCCGGATCGGAGAGTCGAACTTGGCGATATTGATCAATAAATCGTGGGGCTTCAAAAGGGCTGGGGCTTGGGTTTCCGCCCCTGTACTTTCAAGGGGTTATAGACTTTGAAGCGGTGGAGCGGCGTTTTCGAAGCAGCCGATAACTATGAAAAGGAGACTAAAGGAATGAAGAAATTGTTTTTCTTGGGTTTGGTTATGTCCTTCCTGGCGGCCGGGGCGGTCTGTGTCACCGGTGCAGCGGCCGAAGACAAGGTCTTGGTCAATGGAATCGATGCAAACTTCCCTCCGTTTTCCTATGTGGACAAGAACGGCAATCCGGACGGCTTTGATGTGCAGGCGGTCAACTGGATCGCCAAGGAGATGGGATTCAAGGTGAAACACAAGCCCATTGACTGGGACGCAATCATACCCAGCCTCAGGGCCAAGAAGATCGATTTTATCGCCTCGGGGATGAGCATTACTGAAAGCCGCAAAGAGCAGGTCAACTTCACTATTCCCTATTGGACCATA
The DNA here is from genome assembly GCA_046538465.1 of Desulfobacteraceae bacterium. GTDB lineage: Bacteria > Desulfobacterota > DSM-4660 > Desulfatiglandales > HGW-15 > CAZYJR01. The sequence continues at coordinate 3,285 of JBKHIW010000109.1, forward strand.
ACCCAGGTCCTGGTGGCCGCTGAAGACTGCGAGCTCACCGTGGATCAAATACTCTCCAACGGGAACAGGGTCGGCATACAGAGGGGAACAAGCGAGGTCAAGTGGATGCAGGAGAACCTGATCGAGAAGGAAGGCAGGGACTTTCAATTGGTAATGTATGACTCAGCCCCTCTCTCAGTGGAGGATGTGGTCAACGGCAGGATAGTCGCCGCGGCTATGGACGATGCTCCGGCCGAGGACGCCGTGAGGAAAAAGCCGGTAAAGATAGTGGGCCGCTTCGGTATGCCGGATGAGGCCTTTGGTTATGCCGTGCGAAAAGAAGACTCCGAGCTCCTGGAGATGCTTAATCAGGGCCTGAAGAGGCTTATGGACTCTCCCTACTGGGAAGAGCTTCAGACGAAATACGAGCTCAAGTAGATCTCGGGGAGGCGCCGGATCCAGCGGCTCCGGCGCCTCCCGGTCTCCAGCCCGCAAAAGCCGAACCGCCGCCCGCGTGTAAACTATGCCTGACAGTCTGATAGCAGTCGCTGATGCCTTACCCTACATGCTGCAGGGGGCCCTGGTCACTATAGGTGTTGTGCTCGGGGCGATGGGGCTGGGACTATGCCTGGGGGTGTGCCTGGCAGTCGGCCGGGTTTACGGACCGGTATGGCTCCAGCCGCCTATAAGGCTTTATGTTTGGATTTTTAGGGGCATTCCCCTGCTGGTGCTCCTGTTCCTGTTTTACTTCGGGCTCTTCTCCATGATGGAGGTAAACTTCTCGGCCTTTACCGTGGCCACCATGGTGCTCGGGTTGATAAGCTCCGCCTACCAGTCCCAGATATTCAGGGCGTCCATCCAATCGCTTCCCGAGGGGCAGGTCAAGGCGGCCCGTGCATTGGGTATGAGCGACGTAAGGGCCATCTGGTCCATCGTCCTGCCACAGGCGCTGCGCCTTTCCATTCCGGCCTGGTCCAACGAGTACTCCATAGTGCTGAAGGACTCGGCGGTGGCATACGCCTTGGGAGTGGCCGAGATCATGGCGCGGGCCCATTTTGTGGCGACCAGGACCTATCAACATCTCCCGCTTTATTTTACCGCAGGTCTGATATTCCTTGTCCTCACGTACCTGGGTACAAAGGGCCTCAGGATCTTGGAGGAGAAGGTCAGGATTCCCGGGTATGCGCGGTGACCAGGAGGAGAAATGAGTTCTGAGGGATCGGTGCTTTACGTCCAAGGGGTCACCAAGAGGTACGGGGACAAGGAGGTCCTCAGCAACGCCACCCTTTCCATCCGCCATGGAGAGCTCAAGATCTTGATCGGGCCTTCAGGAGGCGGCAAGAGCACGCTGCTCCAGTGCATAAACTACCTGGTGACGCCGGAGAAGGGCCGCATCTGGCTCAAGGGCAAAGAGGTGAACCACACCAGCCGGCGGGATCTCTATGCCTATCGTCAAAAGGTGGGCATGATCTTCCAGGACTTCAACCTGTTCGACCACTTGACCGCCTTGGGAAACGTCCAGATAGCCCTTTCCAAGGTCAAGAAAATGCCCAAGGACCAGGCCAGGAGTCGGGCCCTGACCGAGCTCGAGCGGGTAGGGCTGGGGAGTCATGTGGACAAATACCCGGCCCAGCTCTCAGGGGGTCAGAAGCAGCGGGTTTCCATAGCAAGGGCCTTGGCCATGGACCCGGAGGTCATGCTCCTGGACGAGCCTACCTCGGCCCTGGACCCCGAGCTCATTACCGAGGTCCTGGCCGTGATCAGGGACCTCGGGAAAATGGGCATGACCATGCTCATGGCCACCCACCAGATAGGCTTTGCCCTGGATCTGGCCCACGAGATGATATTCATGGAGAACGGACGGATCGTGGAGACAGGGCCTCCGGCCAAGATACTTCAACAGGCCGAGCGCGATAGGACCAGGGAGTTTTGCGGCAAGCTCACTGATCTCTACGGTGGGGAGGGAAGGTAAGGGCGATGGGGGAGCTGCTCTTCCTGCAGCAGGACGTGTTTTCCGCCCTGATGCGGGGCCTCTGGGTGAGCATCAAGCTTATCATCCCCTCGGGCCTGCTCGGGCTGGCCATAGGGATCCTGGTGGGGGCGGCGCGGGTTTATGGAAACAAATTCCTGATGGGTGCGGCCGACCTTTACGTAGCCGTTTTCAGGGGATTTCCCCTGGTGGTCCAGCTCTTCATCTGGTACTTCGGCCTGCCCCATGTGGGTGTATACCTTACTCCCTACCTGGCGTCGGTCCTCGGATTTACCCTGTGCAGCAGTGCGTATCACTCGGAGTACGTGCGGGGGGCATTTCTATCCATCAAGCGCGGGCAGATGCTGGCCGCCGAGGCCTTGGGCTTCAGCCGCGTCGCCATGGTGGTCTTTATCATGCTCCCCCAGGCCTTCAGGAGGGCCCTGCCCGGCTGCGGCAACGAGTTGATCTATCTCATCAAGTACTCCTCCCTGGCATATATGGTGACCTGCATAGAGCTGACCGGCGAGGGAAAGATAATCGCCTCGGAGACGTTCCGGTTCACCGAGGTCTTCACCGTGGTGGGCCTCATTTATCTGGGGCTGACTACCTTTTCCAGCTGGGGCATACGCCGCCTGGAGCAGCGTTTGAACCTGCCGGGATTCGAACGCTACCGGATGTGATCCGGGTTGGATCTCCGGGTGGAATCGAGGGGTTCAAAGGCGGTATTTGCGTATCTTACGGGTGAGGGTGGACATGCTGATTCCCAGGGCCCTGGCCGCTTCCTCCTGCTTGGAGAAGCGCCTGAGCGCGCCGGCAAGAAGAGTCCTTTCATATGACTCCATCTCTTCCCTGAGCGGCCTTACGCCCACGCCCTGTCCGCGACCGGGCGAATGCGCCCGCCCGCATGCGGAGTCCCCGATCGGGGGTGCCGCTCCGGAAAAATGAACAGGGAGATCATCCACGCGGATTACCTCGGGTGACTGTAATATAATCAACCTTTCCAATAAGTTGGCCAACTCCCTTACGTTGCCGGGCCAGCCGTAGCGGGTGAAGGCGTCCATGGCCTCAGGGCTGATCCAGGTCTCGGTTCCGTACCGCCTGTTGAAGTGCTCCACATAATGGGCCAGAAGGTCGGGTATGTCCTGGGGCCTCTCGCGCAGGGGAGGGATGTTAAGAGGGACCACGTTCAGCCGGTAATAGAGGTCCCGCCTGAAGGCTCCCTCCTCCACCATGGCCTCCAGGGGACGGTTGGTGGATGCTATGATTGTGCTGGCCGCGCTATTCCTGCTGAGGCGGCTGGTAAACGAGGATATCGG
>JBKHIW010000110.1:0-6492 GCA_046538465.1 Desulfobacteraceae bacterium
GGCCGGCTTGACAAAACAGGGGCTGCCAAGCGTATTCCGCACCTCTTCAAACCCGGGCCTCGGCGAGGCGCTTTCCAGGACCATGTAACGGGCCGCCGGCACCCCGGCCTGAGCCAAGAGCCTCTTGGTGACCTCTTTGTCCATCGCTGCGGCCGATCCAAGAACGCCGGATCCCACGAACGGTATCCGCAGCATCTTCAGCATACCCTGGACGGTTCCGTCCTCTCCGTAAGGGCCGTGGAGGACCGGGAACACAACATCCGCTTCGCCCGCCGTTCGCCCGGTTTCCACCTCCCTTATGGCGCCCGCCTTGTCCCCGGGTGCCAGCACCACTCTGGCGGTCCCTGTTTTCAGCCTGATGCGCCTGGGATCCTCCGGGTGCTCCAGGAACCTTTCGGGGTCAAGCAGGTGCCACCCGCCCTGCTTGTCTATGCCCAGGACCAGGACCTCGTAGACCTGCCGGTCTATGGCAGCCACTATGCTCCGGGCGGACTGGAGAGACACCTCGTGCTCCGCGGATCTTCCCCCGCAGAGAACCCCCACTCTCAGCCTAGAACCCATATCATTCCTCTCCGTTTGCCGGCCTCCGGCGGGAGCTTATGCTCTGGGACAGGGAGCAGAGGACCGGCACCACCACCAGGGTCAGGAGGGTGGCGACCGCCAGCCCAAAGATCACAGCCACGGCCATGGGACCCCACCACTGGCTGGACTCCCCCCCTATAGCCCAACAAAGCTCCCGGAAATTGAAGCTCATCCCTGTGGCCATGGGAAGGAGTCCGAGTATGGTGGTAATAGCGGTCAGCATCACCGGTCTGAAACGTACCAACCCGGTCTTCAAAAGGGCCTCGGTGGATTGAAGCCCGCGTGCCATCAGCTGCTGATAGTAGTCGATGAATACGATGGCATTGTTGACCACCACGCCCGCGAGGCTGATTACGCCGATCCCCGTCATTATCACTCCAAAGGCCGTTCCTGTTACCAGCAGCCCTGTAAAGACCCCTATAAGAGAGAGCACCACCGAGGTCAAGATAATCACGGGGGTAAAAAAGGAATTGAACTGTGTCAGCAGGATCAGGAGTATGATGGATATGGTCGCCACAAAGGCCTTGCCCAGAAAATCCTGTGCCTTGGCCTGCTCTTCCTGCTCCCCGGTGAACCGATACTCATAACCCCTGGGCCACTGTATCTCTTGGGCCAATATCCTCTCTATATCGCGTATTACGTCGTTTGCCAGGCGCCCGGTGACATCGCCCGACACCGTCACCACTCTCTTCTGATCCAGGCGCATTATGGCCCCCAGGCCCCTTTCCAAAGAGACGCTGGCCACGCTGGTGAGCGGGATGGGCTTGCCGCCTGGACCGGATATGGTGATCCGCTCCAAGGCCCCAACGCTTTTCCTGTCCTTTTCCGGCAGCCTTGCCACTATGTCGTACTCGTCCTTGCCTTCCCTGTAAACCCCGACCTTGGCCCCGTTGATCGCGGACTTGACCGTGTATGCGATTGTGTATGTATCCAGGCCCAGAAGGGCGGCCTTTTCCTTGTCCACCCGGACCTGGATCTCGGGCTTTCCCTTCACAAAATTATCCTTGAGGTCCACCAACCCAGGGATATCTCTTATACTCTTCCGAATCTCCGAGGCCAGCCGGCCGAGGACCAGGATCTCCTCGCCGGTTATCTCCAGGTTGACCGGGGGCCCGGTAGGGGGGCCCTCCTCCTCCTTTTCCACCTGGATCTCCGCACCGTGAACGGCCTCCAGGATCCGTCCCCTGACCTCATTTATGATCTCCGAGGAGGGCCGGGAGCGGTCGTGAAAGTCCTTGAAGTCGAGGACGACACGGCTGATATGGGTGCCCGTGCCCCCCTGGCTGAAGGGGTCTCCGCCTTCCGCCCCGATATTGGAGATCACGTAGCGTATGTCCTTATAGCCGGACACGATCTCCTCCACTTTTTGGACGATCCGGTCCGAGGCATCCAGGTTTGTCCCCTCCGGGGCCTTGATGTGCACATAAGCCCTCCTCGGCTCGGTCTCAGGGAAGAACTCGGTCCCCTTGCCGAACCTGGCATAAGAACCGATGGATCCGGCAAGCAGGGCGAACCCGATCAACACCACCACCAGCCTATGATCCAAGGCCCATTTGAGGAGCCGCAAATAGATCCGCTTGAAGACGGGCTCCCTGCCGGGGTTCCCCTTCGGCCGTGCAGGCGCCTTTACGGTTTGATAACGGGCGGAGAGCACCGGGTTTATCACCAAAGCCACAAACAGGGAAGAGGAGAGGGCCAAGATCAGGGTCTGGGGCAGGTAGCCCATAAACTCACCCATGATCCCAGGCCAAAAGAGCATCGGGAAAAACGCCCCCAGCGTGGTCAGGGTGGAGGTGATGACCGGCCAGGCCACCTCGTCCGTGCCCGAGACCGCTGCCTCCTCCCTGGACTCTCCCTCCTGCATATGACGGTAGATGTTCTCAACGATCACTATGCCGTTATCCACAAGCATTCCCAAGGCCAGGATCAAGGAGAAGAGAACCACCATGTTGAGGGTCACACCCATTCCCATCAACAGGGCGAAGGTAAGAAACATGGAATACGGGATGGCCAGGGCCACGAATATCGCCGAGCGGCCGCCTATAAAAGTAAATATCACCGCCAGGACCAATATTAGTCCGGAGAGGATGTTGTTCTCCAAGTCCGATACCATCAGCCTGACGTCCTTGGACATGTCGGCGGTGAGATCTATTTCCAGAGAGGGAGGCATGATAGAGCGCATTTCCTCCACCACCCTCTTCACCTCGTCAGTCACCCGGACGATGTTCTCACCGGTTCGCTTCTGGACCCCCAGGGTCACGCTCTGGCGGCCGTTTATCCTGCTCCTGGTCAGCGGGTCCTTGGAACTGTCCTTTATAACGGCTACGTCTCTGAGATAAATGGGCTTCCCCTCACGGACAAATGCTACTATCGAAAATATCTCCGAGGGATGCTGGAAGTCTTCCGGGACCCTCACCAGGTACTTGCCCTCTCCTATGTCCATGCTGCCGCCGGGCATGTTTACATTGCTCTCCCGGACCGCGTTGATCAGGCTGGAGAAAGGCACGTTGTAGGACCGCACACGGTCCAGGTCGAACTCCACGCGAATCTCCCGCTCCAGCCCCCCGCTCAGGACGGCGTCCAGGACCCCGGGTATGGATTCTATCTTGTCTTCGAACTCCTCGGCGAAGGTCTGAAGGCGCCTCAGGCTGAAAGGTCCGGAGAGGACCACCCGAATCACCGGCAGGTCCGAGAAGTTGACCTCCTTTATGACCGGCTCGTCGGGCATGTCCTCGGGGAGATCCGGCTTGGCTTGGTCTACCTTGTCCCTGACCTTCTGGAGGGCGTCATCAATATCCACCTCAGGAAGAAACTTCACAGCCACCGTGGATATGCCCTCTGCTGAGGTGGATCGAATCTCCTCCACGTCTGATATGCCCTTGAGCTTGCGCTCAATGGGAATGGTAACGAGCTCTTCCATGTCCTGGGGGGCCACCCCCTCATAGGTGGTGGTCACAAAGACATAGGGGATGGTGATATCCGGGAAGGACTCCCTGGGTAGGGTGACATATGCATAAAGCCCTGCCACCACTATTAAGACCAAGAGGGCAAGGACTGTAACCTGCCGTTTGAGTGCGGCCTGGTTGACGAACATCTACCGCACCTCCACCCTCATGCCTTCCTCCACTTCCGTATGCCCGCGGATGATGAGCCGATCACCGGAGCTGAGGCCTTGGGTTATCTGAACGCGGTCGCCCTCGATCACTCCCAACGAAACGGTCCTGGCGTGGGCTGTTCCATCCTCCTCCACATAGACCACCCTCTCGCCGCCCTTATCCAGAACAGCGAATAAAGGCGCGGTCAAGGCCCCGGGGACCACTCGGCGAAGAAAAGCTACCCTGCCGATCATACCCGGGCGGATCTCCCCGTCCGGGTTCTCCACCAGGACCTGGATCTTGAAGGTCTTGGCGGCGGGATGCGCCTTAAAGGCCACAAAACCCACCTCGCCGGAGAGCCTCCGGTCGGGAAAGGCGTCTATACGGACCTCTACATCCCGCCCCTTTTCCATATAGCGCACATCCATCTCAGGCACGTCTACGTTCATCTTTATCCGGTCCACGTTCACCAGCTCAGCCAGGGGGTCCCCCCGTCCGATAAACTCGCCCCGGTCCACGAACAGCTCATTGACCGCCCCTGAGATGGGTGCACGGATAAAGCCCCGCTCGTATTCCACCCGCGCCTGTCTCAAATCCCCCTCGGCTAAGTTACGCTCGGTCCTGGCCCTGTCCAGGTCCTCCTGGGCAATCAAGGCCTTTTTGTGAAGCCTCAACCTCCTTTGATATACCTCTTCCGCCAGATTGAAGGCCGCCTCCGCGCGGTCCAGGGCGGCCTTTAGAGAGGAGACGTCCACCTTGGCCAGGAGATCCCCCTTTTCCACCGAATCCCCTTCTTTAGGACCTATCCATTCCACCCGGCCCAGCGTGTCCGAGGGGACCAAGACATCCTGCCAGGCCTCGGTTTGACCAGGGAGCACCAAGATGTCCCGCATGGGCCGAGGTTCTACCACCTCGATGGAAACCGGCACATATTGTTCCTCATCAAGGTCTTCCTTTTCCTGAGCCCGGCCGCCCTCCCCCCGGCAGCCATACGCCCAAGCCACCGTCAGGATTAATAAAAAAGAGAGACCGACATACCGAAAAAAGAGATTTTCACATCTGAATTTCATCGCTTGTTTTTCCCGGAGTAGCTGTTTGTCGCTTCTGTTTCCATGCCCCGTGGTTTCGGGATCCTGCTGCGGATAGATCCGCCTTTGGCGGGCTTCAGCCCTTCGAAGGCCAGCCTGAGCATGCGGACCGGCCTCTCCCGGTCTGCGGATTCAGGGTAGAGAAAGTCATGGTGTATACAAAAGTCGATTATTGCCAATACCATCATGGCCATATCGGCCGGGGTTCCGCCCTCCAGCTCCCCTCGCTTGACACCCTCTCTGCAGATACCGCTCAGCACCTCCACTGCCTTCCGCCGAGGCCCCTTGATATCACGCCGCGGAGTGCCGCTCGGCTGAGCCATGGCCACGTGATGAATGAATCGAAATAAGTCCGGATATTCCGCCAGCTTTTCGTAGACCCGCTCGCAGAAAAGCTCAAAACGATCCATAGCCGTTCCCGGTGCGGCCGACACCTCATCGAGGACCTGCTCTTGGAGCCTCTCGGCCCTGTCCCAAATCGCCTGAAAAAGGCCTTCTTTGTTCCGAAAGTAGTAATAGAGGACGGGCTTGGTGACCCCGGCCCGGTCTACTATCTCCTGGACCTTGGTGGCCGCGTAACCCTTTTCAGCGAAAAGTCCTGTTGCCGCATCCAGGATCAAGACCCTGGATTCGCCTTCGGATTGTCTTCGGCGTTGAATCGATCTCAAAAACCGCGTCCTCCCTCCTGCCGGTTCCTTCAAGCTCGAGTCCCTCTCGAAGCGAGCCTTCTCTAGCATGACCATGGTAAGGAATCAAGAAAAATATACCTACCGGTAGGTATATGACTTCCACTTTCACTGGACACACAATCCTCAATCGTGGTATTATTTATATAATAGGAGCAGGAAGCGGTGTAAGCTGTTCCCCTATAATCAAGAACTCGCCGGGCTTGCCGGAGACGCAAGCAAAAAAGGAGTGGCAATGGACTTCAAGGCACATATCGAGACTGCATGGAAACTGACCATCCGGCACATCGCGGCACTGATCATCATGACCCTTGTCCTTTATCTCGGCGGCTTGATCACCTTAGGAATCCTTACGCCGGTCCTCATGGCCGGCTATATGCACGCCGCACTGCTCCTGGTCAGGGAAGGCCGCGAGCCTCGGGTGCAGGACGTCTTTTCACACATGAGGCTGTTCCTTCCCTTGCTCGCCTTTTCTGTGGCGGCCGTAATCATCATCATTGTAGGATTCACTTTGCTGATACTGCCGGGGATACTGGTGACCGTAGCCATCGCGTTCTGCTGCCTGTATGTCCTGCCCTTGATGACCGATCGCGGCCTGGGAGTAATAGACGCGGTCAAGGAAAGCTTCCGGATGAGCTTCCATAAGAACACCGTGGATCAGATTGTGGTGGTGCTCATCTTTTTAGGAATAACCGCGGTGGGCGTCTCCACCTATATAGGCTGGCTGTTTACGCAGCCTCTCGCCACTGTCTTCCTGGTCTCAGTATATGACCAGAAGGTGCGGGGGGACAGCCGCGAGCCTGCTCCGACGACTGAATAATCCCGGCAAGAGCCGACCCTGAGTCACTCTTCCCCGGCTGCGGACTCAGCCGTCCGAGAGAGACCCAGCACGCTCCTGATACGGGCCTCTCAACTTTGACAGCTACGGCCGGTTTTCGTGGCCGATAAGTTGAAATAACTATCAAATCGACGTTGCAGAAGGCCCTGAAAGTAGTACGTATAAAGGTGGTTTTTAGATAATAAAGGTATTGACATATTTTC
>JBKHIW010000111.1:0-6481 GCA_046538465.1 Desulfobacteraceae bacterium
TTGCCGTGGGCATGATATCCACCTATCTCCCCATGCTCGGCATCTGTGTGGCCACATTCATCGGCTTCAAGACGGCCGGCATTTACGGTATCGGGCTTTCCGCCGTGGGCATGCTGGCCACGGTGGGCGCCACCATGACAGTGGACTCCTACGGTCCGATCGCAGACAACGCCGGCGGTATATCCGAGATGAGCGAGCTGGGTCCGGAGACCCGTAAGATCACAGACAGCCTGGACGCCCTGGGCAACACCACGGCGGCCATTGGAAAGGGCTTTGCCATTGGTTCGGCCGCCTTGACCGCCCTTGCCCTGTTTGTGGCCTATACACAGGCAGTGGGCCTGGAGGCCATCGATATAAAGAACCCCATGGTGGTGATCGGGGTCTTTATCGGCGGTATGATTCCCATGATTTGCGCTTCGCTTACCATGACTTCTGTGGGCAAGGCCGCCTTCAGCATAGTGGAGGAGATCAGGAGGCAGTTTCGTGAGATTCCGGGGCTCTTGGAAGGAAAGGAAGGGGCCAAGCCCGATCCTGCTACGTGCGTGGATATCGCCACGACCGCAGCGCTCAAGGAAATGGTCGCCCCCGGACTGGTGGCGGTCCTCACCCCGGTAGCGGTCGGCTTCATCCTGGGGCCGGAGACCCTGGGCGGCATGCTCCTGGGCGCGACCACTATGGGCGCGTTCATGGCCCTGTTCATGGCGAACGGCGGCGGGGCGTGGGACAATGCAAAGAAGTATATAGAAGAGGGCAATCTCGGTGGAAAAGGCAGCGACAACCATAAAGCCGCAGTGGTGGGTGATACAGTCGGAGATCCGTTCAAGGATACTTCCGGACCTGCCATGAATATTTTGATCAAGCTTATGTCGGTTGTCTCTCTGGTCATAGCCCCGATCCTGGGGGCTTGGGGCGGTCTGTTCTAGATTGCAGGGGGGCGGGGCGGCGCTCGGCGTCGGCCCCGGCCTGTTCATCACTGACTTCTTCCCAGCCGGCGGCGGTCCATCCCGGGGATCGCCGCCGGCAAAGGGCCTTACGCCCTGTTGTAAACGGGGGTTGGGTAAGATGTTTAGCATAGGGGATTTAGCGGTTTATCCTGCGCATGGGGTAGGAGTAATCGAGAAGATCGAGAGCCAAGAGGTCTCGGGCTTTTCCCAGGATTTTTATGTAATGAGAATCTTGGAAAATGATATGAAGATCATGATACCTACTAAGAATGTTAATAATGTGGGATTAAGAGAGATTATAGAGAAGAGTGAAGTCCCTAAATTATATAATATTTTAAAAAAACGGAATATAGCGGTTGATAATCAGACTTGGAATAGACGCTATAGAGAATATATGGATAAAATAAAGACCGGCTCAGTTTATGAAGTTGCTGAAGTATACCGTGATTTGTTAATGCTAAAAACAGAGAAAGAGCTCTCTTTCGGAGAACGTAAGATGCTGGATACGGCCAGGAGCCTTTTGGTCAAAGAGATATCCCTGGCTAAAAAGGTTGAGGAAGAGCAGGTCGAAAAGGATCTTGACAAGATTTTCGCATGAGCCGGTCTTGCGTTTGATGGTCAAGGAGCAGGGCTCTGAATAAGTGAACCAGGAATCAGGCAGGACTTACTTTTATCTCGTCTCCCAAGACCATGCCGGTGAACGTATTGACTCATACTTGGCCTCCCGGATGCCGGGCTTTACGCGCTCCAGGCTCCAGGATCTTATCAGGAGAGGCCGCGTAAAGGCCAATGAACGCATTCCAAAGGCGAGTTACCAGCTGAGACCCGGGGACACGGTCACCGTCATCGTTCCCCCGCCCCGGTCCTGCAACCTGGTGCCCGAGTCGGTAGAGTTCACTGTGATTCATGAAGATCAGTCCATTATAGTCTTGGACAAGCCGCCGGGAGTGGTGGTGCATCCGGCCGCGGGTCATTCCACAGGGACCTTGGTTCACGGCCTCCTGGCCAGGTGCGGAGGCCTCTCGTGCATCGGGGGGGTGTCGCGGCCCGGCATAGTGCACCGCCTGGACAAGGACACCTCAGGACTGATGGTGGTGGCAAAGAATGATGGTTCCCACGAAGCGCTGGCCCGGCAGTTCAAGCAAGGGGAAGTAGTAAAGCAGTATGTGGCCCTGGTGCACGGTCGGCCTACATCAGACTCCGGAGAGATCGATCTCCCCATAGGTCGCGATCCTAGGAGGCGCAAACAAATGGCCGTAGTCGCCGGCACCGGAAAAAGGGCCCTTACGCGTTGGCGGGTGGAGGAGCGTTACGATGCGGGCTTCGCCCGCCTGCGGGTGTCTTTGAAGACCGGGCGAACTCATCAAATCCGCGTCCACCTCGCCTATGTCGGCCATCCGGTCCTTGGAGACAAGGTCTATGGGCCTGCAAGGAGTTCAGCCCCGGCTCCGGAAAGACAGATGCTCCACGCTGAGGTTCTGGGGTTTGCACATCCGGGTTCCGGATCCTACTGTGAGTACCGGGCCCCTGTGCCGCCTGACATGGAGATGCAAATGAAGAGGCTGAGAGGGGAGGCTTCTCCGGCCGAAATACCTTGACAAGAGGAGAAAGATGTTTATAAAGTTTAATAATTGAGTTTCCCTCCTTAACAAGAGGAATCGGCTTCACTGTACGTCAACAGGACTTCACTGGTACACAGCTGTACCATCAATACTCAACCACATAAATGGGCTTCGAAGAGTCTTGCAGCACCCCCGCTGGGGGAAACAAATCCCGGTTAGTGGCCGGGACATTACCGGAATGAGGGTTGAGTCCCTTTCTTATTATTGGCCGAAGAGTCTGCTTCCCGCCCTGGAGCTCGGGGGCAAGGCGCCTGATTGGGCAATATTTACAGGGAATCCGTATGAAAAATCAAGAAGCAGCCCGAAATAATAGGAAAAAGAATAATAAAACAGCAGTTAAGAGTAAGCAATCGAGAAGAGAAATCGGAGAAAAGAAGATGAATATTGTCGAATTAAAACAAATGAAAATCAACGAGTTGACCGAGATGGCCAAAGCGGCCAACATAGACGGCGCCTCGGGCATGCCGAAACAGGAACTGATTTTCTCGCTTCTCCAGGCCCAGTCGGAGAGAAATGGACTGATTTATGGAGAGGGAGTCTTGGAGATACTCCCGGACGGTTTCGGGTTTCTAAGAGCTCCGGATTCGAATTATCTCCCGGGCCCGGACGACATATACATATCGCCGTCGCAGATCAGGCGCTTCAACCTGAGGACCGGGGACACGGTTTCCGGCCAGATAAGGCCTCCCAAGGACTCCGAGCGATACTTCGCTCTGCTCAAGGTGGAGCAGGTAAACCACGAAAATCCGGAGGTCTCCAGAGAAAAGATACTCTTCGACAATTTGATACCCCTCTATCCTGAAGAGAAGATTCGATTGGAGACATCGGCGGATAATTACTCCACCCGGATCATGGATCTTATGACCCCGATCGGCAAGGGGCAGCGCGGTCTGATCGTGGCCCCTCCCAGGACCGGCAAGACCATGCTCCTGCAGAATATCGCCAACAGCGTCACTGCAAATCACCCGGACATACACAAGATCGTGCTTCTTATCGATGAAAGGCCGGAAGAGGTCACTGACATGCAGCGCTCTGTCAACGCCGAGGTGATAAGCTCGACCTTCGACGAACCCCAGCATCGGCACGTTCAGGTGGCCGAGATGGTTATAGAGAAGGCCAAACGGCTGGTCGAGCACAAGCGGGACGTATTGATCCTTCTCGACAGTATCACCCGTCTGGCAAGGGCGTATAATGCCACGGTCCCGCCCAGCGGTAAAATCCTCTCCGGCGGATTGGATTCGAACGCCCTTCACAAGCCCAAGCGGTTTTTCGGGGCGGCCCGCAACGTGGAGGAAGGCGGGAGCTTGACCATAATTGCCACCGCCTTGATCGATACCGGGAGCCGGATGGATGAGGTCATATTCGAGGAGTTCAAGGGAACCGGGAATATGGAGATTCACTTGGATCGCAAGCTGAGCGATCGGCGTGTATTCCCTTCCATTGACATCAACCGCTCCGGCACCAGAAAGGAAGAGCTCCTGGTGGATCCTGCGGATTTGAACCGGATCTGGATCTTGAGGAAGCTCCTGGCGCCGCTGACCCCTGTGGACAGCATGGAGTTTTTGCTGGACAAGATGAAGGGAACCCGCGATAATAAAGAGTTTTTGGCATCTATGAGTGAGTAAGGGAGGATGTAAGTGATGAAGAAGGGGATTCACCCCGAATACCACAAGACCAAGGTCCGCTGCGCCTGCGGCAATGAGTTCGAGACCGGGTCCACCGCAAAGGAGATCAAGGTGGAAATCTGCTCCCAGTGCCATCCGTTTTTTACCGGCAGGCAGAAGCTGGTGGACTCTGCAGGCCGGGTGGAGCGGTTCAAGAAGAAGTATGGGCGATACCCAGGAAAAGACGGGGCCCAGCAAGGCTGATGGCCGCCGCAGTATAGGCGCCGCGGAACCTTTTTATGTTCGAGAAGCTCCACGAAATCGAGGACCGCTTCGTCCGTCTGGAGGCGGAGTTGGCCAGGCCGGAGGTGGTCTCGGATCAAAAGACCTATCAAAGATACATCAAGGAGCACAGCTCATTGGCCCCTATCGTGGAGGCCTACCGCAGCTACCAGGACGCCTGCAGGGAGTTGGAAGAGAGCAAGACCCTCCTGTCGGATTCCGATCCGGAAATGAGGAGGCTGGCCAGGGAAGAGGTGGAATCCCTGGAGGAAAAGTGCAGGCGATTGGAGGAGCGGCTGAGGGTGCTGCTTCTTCCAAAGGATCCGAACGATGAAAAAAATATCATCCTGGAGATCCGGGCGGGTACCGGTGGAGACGAGGCGGCGCTGTTTGCGGCCGATCTTTTTAAGATGTACACGCGATACGCCGAACTCAAGGGGTGGAAGACCGAGGTGCTCGCCCAGAACGAGATAGGAATCGGCGGCTTTAAAGAGGTCATCCTGCTCTTGCAGGGCCGCAGTGCGTACAGCCGCCTCAAACATGAAGGCGGCGTTCACCGCGTCCAAAGGGTCCCGGAGACCGAGACCCAAGGGCGCATCCACACATCCGCTGTAACCGTCGCAGTTCTGCCTGAAGCCGAAGATGTCGATGTGGAAGTCAATCCGGAAGATCTCAGAATAGATGTATTCAGGTCGTCCGGCCACGGAGGCCAGCACGTCAATGTCACGGATTCAGCGGTAAGGATCACTCATCTTCCCACCGGGCTGGTAGTGAGCTGTCAGGACGAGAAGTCTCAACACAAGAACAAGGCCAAGGCGATGAAGGTCCTCCGCGCCCGTTTGCTGGACCGCCAGCAGGCCGAGCAGCAGTCCAAGATCACCGAAGAGCGCAGGATAATGGTAGGCTCGGGCGACCGAAGCGAGAAGATCCGCACTTACAATTTCCCTCAGGGAAGGGTCTCCGACCACAGGATCGGCCTGACCCTATACAAACTGGATTCCATTCTGCAGGGCGAGTTGGATCAGATAATAGACCCCTTGATCACCCATTACCAGGCCGAGCTTCTCAAGGGAGACTGAAGCCGAAGGCCCCTTGGGCCCACCCGGCCCTGCCAAGTGCGTCCCGTTAAAATGACCAAGAGAACATGGACCATCAAGGAGATCCTCCGGGTCACGACGGAATACCTGGAGGGCAAGGCGGTGGAAAGCCCGAGGCTCTCCTCGGAGATCCTGCTTGCCCACGCCCTGGGCGTGGAGAGGATCGATCTGTATATGCGCCTTGACCAGCCCCTGACCCCGGACGAGGTCTCCAGGTACAGGGACCTGGTCAGGAGGCGCTCAAAAAGGGAGCCGGTCCAATATATAACGCGAAGGCAGGAGTTTTGGTCACTGGACTTCGAGGTGGGACCGGGTGTGCTTATTCCCAGGCCGGAGACCGAGCTGCTGGTGGAGCAGGTCCTTGCTCTCCGGAGGGCCGGTGATTTGCCCTTTGGAGACGGGGAGCTGCACCTTTTGGACTTGGGAACCGGATGCGGGGCCGTCGCTGTTGCGCTTTGCATGGAGATTCCAGAGGCGACATTATGGGCCACGGACATCTCGGATCAGGCCCTGGAGACGGCCCGTGCCAATGCAGAAAGACACGGGGTGCTGGACCGGATGGTCCTCAACCGGGGAGACCTATTCGATGCGGTGCCCGGGGGGATGTTTCAGGCGGTCATTTCCAATCCCCCCTATGTGTCTTCAGACCAGATGAAAACCCTCCCTCCGGAGGTGGGCCTATATGAGCCGGCAGCGGCTTTGGACGGAGGTGAAGGAGGCACGGCCGTGGTGGAGAGGATCATACGGGAGGCACCGAAGTTCCTTTTCCCCGGCGGGTGGCTGATCCTAGAGATGTCCCCTGAACAGGCGGCTTCGGCCGAGGGTATGGTGGTCGGGTCCGGCTCTTACCAGACCCGGCTCATACTCAAGGACTACAGCCGCAGGGACCGCGTTCTCATGGCCGAGCGCAGCAAGTGAGCCGGCCGATCCGG
>JBKHIW010000112.1:0-6438 GCA_046538465.1 Desulfobacteraceae bacterium
TGCCTTTTGACGACAAGGCAGCCTATCATTTCGGTCAGATTCGGGCTGCCCTGTACCGCGCAGGACACCCCATAGGGCCTTACGACATGATGATCGCCGGTCAGGCAAGAGCTTCCGGGCTGATCTTGGTGACCAACAATTTAAAGGAGTTCGAACAGGTGCCCGGCCTGATGATAGAAGACTGGACTGAGCTATGAAACCGCAAATACCCACAGGAAAATCAAAACCCATCAATTCCACTTTGAACGCCGAAGAGGCAGGCGACATAACTCATATCTAACTTCGCTCCCGCCCCAACCAGGCCAGAGGGGGCCACCCGGGACTCTGTCTTCGGCGCGGTGCAGATTTTCACGGTTAAAACCTGGAGCGGCCGTTTGCGAGACCATACTATTTTGGTGTGACCTATTTGTGACCTGCCCCGGCGTATAAGTGTATGAGCAGGTTTTTTGGTCCAAAAATATGCCCCGGCAGACCTTCGTGCACACGGAATGCCTTACCGAGGACAATTATGTTCCCCGGGGTTCGAAAGCCGGCGGCTTCGGAGGAGACTGCGAGATACGCGATGTTCGCATAACCGGGGATACGGTGAGCTGGACCATGCAATGTAATACTGGACAGGGCGAAATGAACGGGGAAGGCAGCATTACCCACAACGGCGATACGTTTGAGGGGACCATTAAAACGAGCATGTCCGGCATGGAGATGACCCAGCACCTCCAGGGCAGGCGCATCGGTGAGTGCGAGAAGCCCGAGTGACGTCCGTCCAACCGGTGAAAGCAAAAACGAGAATACGAAGGGCGCGGCTATGATGAAAAGGCTTGGCCACTTATTGAGCACTGCGGCTGTGCTTTTGCTTATTGCAGGCATCTATTCGACCAAAGCGGCGGAGTTTACCGCGGATATGCTCCAAACAAAGGCCGGCAAGACAAGCAGGTCCAAGCTCTATGTCAAGGACACGCAATACCGCATGGACATTCGGAACGGCCAAGCCGGGCTTGTTATCCTTGTGAACAGGGAGTCAAGAACCAGCAGCTTCCTTTGGCCCGATGATAAGCAGTATATACGGATGTCCAATACCGGCATGCGCAGCTTGATGGCAAATCCTGTAGAGAGTTTCCGCTATCATGCTGATGCTTATGAGTCCCTGGGGCTCGGCCGGGAAGCCTTCAAGGGATATGACTGCAGCAAGGTCCTGGTCAAGGCCGATGATCAAGATCTTTTCACCGCCTGGGTCGCCGAGGAGCTGGATTTTCCTTTGAAGATCCTGTTTCACCCGGGGGAAGGCATGTCCATGGAGCTGGACAATATTACCGCGGGCCCGGTGGAGCCGGGCCTGTTCGCCGTACCTGCGGATTACACGGTTAGGAAGGATGATAAGACCGGCTCCGGCAAGAGAAAGGAGGCTGCCGGACCGGGAAGGAAGGCCTGGATGGACAAGGTCCGCTCTGCTGAAGTTCTCAAGGCGCCGCTTGAGAAAGAAATGCAGGCAGGAGAAATCATCCGCCTGAAGATCGAGAAGGGAAAGGCCTTTGATTTCTTTTCCATGCACAGCATGCGCATTTATGCCTTTGACGAGGGCGAACCTGTGGCCAAGGCCCGAGGAGCTACGACAAAGACCTATTTCAGCCCTGTGGAGGCCGGGGAGATGGTGATCTATTTCGACTCCGGCGATCAATCAAGAAAGGGTCGCATCAGGGTGCGGCAGGGCGACATGCCCGAACAGGTGCTTTCCGCCGGCGAGGAGATGAGAGTCCGGGTAAAGGGCGATGGTGATTTTGTCTGCAGGTTCGTTAATGTGAACGAAGCCCCTTCTACCGTTTCTTATACCTGGCTGGCCCAGGGGGAGGAGCTTCCCGAGTCCGAGATCGGACCAGAGAGCTTTCGGACCAAAGAGATCAAAAGCAGAGGCGAGGCCGAGCAGATCAAGTTTTCCCGCTCGATGAATGACCTGGCCGACGCATTGGTCGTGAAAGTGCTGAAAGGCAAGGTCCTGGTCAAGGCGGGACAACCCTTTCAACCCAAACGGCCGGGGGCGCGGAAAAACAAGCCTCCCCGGTCCAATCCGCTCAAACAAGCCGGGAAGACAGGAATTCGGCCAAGGTGCAGCCCGCTCAGCCTAAAGCCGCTCGGCAAAGCGCCTCCAGGGCTGCGAACATCATGTTCATACTGGACGCCTCCGGCTCCATGTGGGGCGAGGTCGAAGGCAGGGACAAGATCGTCATTGCCAAGGAGGTCATGGCAAAGCTGATCCGGGATCTGTCCAAGGATACCCGGGCCGGGCTGGTGGCCTATGGGCACAGGCGTAAAGGCGACTGCGAGGACGTGGAAGAGCTGGTGCCTATGTCCCCCCTGGACAAGGAGGGCCTTATCAAGGTCGTTCAGGGTCTCAGTCCCAAGGGCAAGACGCCGATCAGCCATTCGGTCAAAATCACCGCCGAGAAGCTCAGGATGCTTGAGGAAGAGACCACGATCATCCTTGTCTCCGACGGCAAGGAGAGCTGCGGGGGCGACCCCTGTGCCCTGGTCAAGGAGCTGAAAGAGTCGGGGAAGAACTCCCGGGCAATCCAAGCCGCAGTTTCTCCGATGTCAAAATCGAGCTGGATCAAACCGTGAGCAAAACCGCCCGCTTCGAGGCCGGGATTCTGGAACTGAGCGCGATCAAGGAGGGCAAAAGCATCCATGCCCATGCCGAGGTCTACAAGGGGGACGACCGGGTCACCTCGGGCTGGCTGGAGGAGGGCCAAGGCGCAACCTTCAAGCTACTCCCCGGAAGCTACCGCGTAGAGGTCAAAGGCCCGGATGGCCGGGTCAAGGAGCAAAAAGGCATCAGCATTGAGTCCGGACGGAAAGAGACCGTAAATATTGAGTTTTAGACCTTGCCTATAGGCGGGAAGAGACAGGGGTGCAAGGATTATGCGATCGGAGAAGACCCGTAATTTGAACCGCGTCGGCCTGATGGACCGCAATAAAGGGGCCGTGATCGGACTTGTGTTTGTGCTCCTGCTGATCTCGGCGGCCTCTTCTGCCCTCTGCCAGGACAGGGAAGAGTTCCGTAGGAGGATGGAGGCGGTGCAGCGGCAAATGGAGGAAGCCCTGGGCAAAGGCGAGGCACCGCCTCCGGAGGTCCTGAAAGAAATGCAAAACCTGCTTCCGGCGGCAAGACGGGCGGAAGCGCAGAAAGCCGGTGATTGGAGCCCTTTCAGCCAAGATGAGGGATGGCGCAGGGTGCCTTTTCAAGGCGAAATAAGGGTCCACAGGACTGTCAGCGTTTTTCGCTCCGGAGCCGATGGCAGCTTGTCCAAGCAGGAAAATGCGGTCATGACGATCTCGGTTAATGATACGGCCGAAGTGGATGTTGCAGGCAAGAAGCAGCTTTACCCTTCCGGGACGATTTCAACGACTGTGAATGGACGGGAGGTCCAACAATATGGCGACGGCAGCTGCACCCATATCTACAATCTGACAGGCAAGGAAGACTTTGGTTATGATCCTGACAAGGCACCGCAGCGGCGTATGACATTGGAGGTTAATGACGAGAAAGGGCTTTTCCGGCTGGACGTTCCCATGGGCACGGCAAAGGGCAGCTGCCTGACCATCGTTAAAGGCGGCCCCGTAGAAAAAAAATACACCTCGCAAATCACTGCTGACGTGGCTGCCTGGTTTCCTGGAGGGTGCGGGAGAATCGAGGAGGAGTCCTTCAGTCCGCAGGCGGGCGTTATAACCGGAAGCTTTTCCATGATCGGATACCAGGCCCTGGGCAACGTCGCTCTCAGCGATGGAGCGGGCAGAACCTGGTCCGAAAACGATCCCGAGCTGCAGCAGGTCCATCAATCCCTTGGGGCAAACGAAATGATCCCGGTGCGCTACCAGGTAACCTGGAATCTCTTTACCAGTGATGAACGCCCCAGGGTGGTGCTCGAACCCGCAGAGAGCTATCAAACCTGGATTCCTGAGCTGCCGAATCCTGAGGCCGGCAATACCATTGTGGTCAAGGCCCGCATTGTCGAGCCGCCGGATGTTCAAGGGACCATAAGATTCGAGCTGAGGGATGTGAGCCGGGAGCCCGGAACCTGCATGAATCGACCTTTAGGGGGCGCGGATACCGATCCGGACCTGATCATCCCGGCGGATAAAAACAGTTTTGAGCTGAGCGTAGCAGGTGATGAGCAAAGCGGGGAGACCCTCGACGAGGTCCGGGAAGCCAGGGTGATTGTTCAAACCCGGGATTGGGGAGCCTACGGAAAGCTCCACGCAGCGGCTATTTTGCATATAGGCGGCCAGGAGATCGAGGTGCAGGCGGTCTATGAAGCAGCGGGAACCCCCTGGGTAACGCTTCCTCAGGATGAAGACAACAACTCGATCGCCGACGAGTGGCAGCGGCAAAACGGCCTGCAGGACCTGAGCGGCGCTGCGGATGAGGACGATATTCCAGAGGGCAGCGGACCGGGCGACGGTCTCTCCCTCTACGAAGAATACAGAGGTTTCAGCCTGAAAGGGACCCATGCCCGATTGGACCCCAAGGTGAAGGACCTGTTTATATTTGATCAGGACGGTCTTGCGGCCGACAGTTATCTAGAACAGGCGACTCATGGCCTGAAGCTGCGCTACGTTACGGCCGACGAGATGTGTTTGAACGGGGGCGCCTGCGGAAAACGCGTGGTCAATTTCAATCATGACAGATACCATGTGGTGGATCAACACGGGCTCCATGTGAAGGCCGAGCCCGGGTCAAAGGGCCGTTACAACTGGGGGCGCTGTCACGGCCACGGTCCGATCGGACCTCCGGTTACAAGCGAGTATGTGGCCGTACATGTGGACCAGATCGAGGCCGACATCAGACGGACATTCCGCGAGAACGACTCGGCGATCCGCGATTCGCTGAAGGAGCAGGGTATCGTGCCTGATGAGAAATGGCTGCAGGCGCATGCCCGTGATGCGATAAGGATGATTACCACTCACGAGACCTGCCACGGCCTGGGCGTTATGCACCACGTTAAAACCCTGCCGCCAGGCGCCACCCACGGCTCTGCTAATCCAAGCTTCGGGATGCTCATGTGCGTTATGCGTTATCCCTGGGACTGGGGAACGGCTGGTGAAAACCCCATCAAACCGGCCGATGAGGTCATATACATCCTCCAGGGCAAGTGGCCGTGGCCGAACACCCTGTGTACAACAATGGACAACTGTGCGGCTCAGTTGACAGTAAGCGACCTGGGACATTGAGGCATTCACCATGCCTGCGCAGCCCCGCCGCCTTCAGGGATCTCGCCGAACGGTAAAGTTCTTCTGCTGCCTTCAGCTTCTGCGAAGGCGTCAAGCCGATAGACCTTGCGTCCCACGGGCGATTCGGCCTCATGCGGGTCGAGTTGGCATGTAGAAACATAAGTCTTTAGGTCCAAGCCCCCTCAGCGTTGACGACCGTTGGAATCCTGCTACAATTTTAAAAAAATGAGGAGGGAAGCCGAAAATGAAAGAGCTGCGGACAGACACCTCGGCCTCAAGCTACAACCTACCCGCTGAGCCGCAGTTGTTCGAGCAGCTTGAGGGGTTGTTCCGATCCTCTCATGACGGGATATGGATCTGTGACGGAGACGGAAAGGTGCTCAGACTCAACCCCGCATCCGAGGCGATCAACGACATCAAGGCGGAGGAATGGATAGGCAGAAACATACAAGAAGTGGTGGCTGAAGGGATTATTGACCGGTCTGTGACCCTGGAGGTCTTGAAGCAAAGGCGCCCGGTCACCATTTTTCAGCAGGCCAAGAGGACGAACAAGAAACTGCTGGTGACCGGCAACCCCATATTCAGGAGCGACGGGAGCATTGGGCTCGTAGTGACCAATGACCGCGACATCACCGAGTTGGATAACTTGAGGCTCAGGCTGGAGGAGAGCGAGGCCAAGAGGGAGAGATTCGAGCAAGAGCTGATAAAAAAGGAGATCATGCAAGAAGCCCAGGAGGAATTCGTGTGCCGGTCGCTTGGCATGCATAAGGCCTTGGCAACCGCCATCCAAGTAGCCGGGTTCAAGTCCTCGGTCATGATCACCGGGCCTTCCGGCACGGGAAAGAGCGTATTGGCCAGGCTGATTCACAGGCACTCGGACCGGGCCGAGCGGCCCTTTGTCAGGGTGGAGTGCGGGGCCATACCGCCTGCCCTCTTCGAGTCGGAAGTCTTCGGCTATGAGAGGGGCGCCTTTACAGGGGCGAGCGCAAAGGGCAAGCTGGGCCTTTTCGAGATGGCGCACAAAGGGACTCTCTTTCTGGACGAGGTCGGCCACGCCCCTTATGAACTTCAGCACAAGCTTCTTAGGTTTTTGGAGTCAGGAGAAATATTCCGGGTGGGCTCCACTGAACCCTTAAGCATTGATGCCAGAGTAATCGCCGCTTCAAATACGGATTTGGAAGAAGAAGTGGCGGCCGGGAGGTTTCGGGGGGATCT
>JBKHIW010000113.1:0-6401 GCA_046538465.1 Desulfobacteraceae bacterium
GAAACTATTAGGGCAGATAACCAGCTCAGGGGCTTTTTGCAACTCCGTCAGAGTTAAGAATCCATTTGGGATTGTATTTTGAAAAAGTTTAACCCGGGTAAGGAGAGGCGTCAATCAGGATCGGTCCGCCACTTTCAGGAGGGTCTTTTTGCGGGTGGAGAGCTGGGATGCGAGGAGCTCGAGGTCCTTTTTGACAGAGTCCAGCTGCTCCTGCCAGATCTCGAGGAGGTCCTCTTGGAGGGCGAGGGAGATCTTGGAGGACAAGGTGCGAAGGCGTCTGCGGAAGCTGAGGTAGAAGCGTATTGAGAAGAAGATGCTCAGGAAGGCATAGGCGGCAAGGGCCGCCAGGCCCTTGCCGCTGAAAAGATTGTGAATCGAGGCGGCAACGAGATCAGCTAGGGAGGCGACGCCGGGGTCCTGGATGAGGCCGCGCCAGGCGGATGGACCGGGGACGGCTGTGAGGAGGAGAATGAGGAGAAGGGTGTAGATCAGGCGCTGGAGGCCGAGGAAGGCCCTGAAGCCGGGGAGGGGGCCGGAGGTGAGCCTGGCGGCTGTGGCGGTGAAGAAACGCTCTCCAAGGGTCTCGAATCGGCGGTCGGGGTCGAGGGTTTGCTTGACTTCATCGTGGATGGGGGAGGGGAGGTTTTGGTGGTGCAGGCGGCGGCCGAGGCGGTCCTCCACCCAGGCAAGGTGGCGGCGGAGGCCGTCCTGCACCTCTTCAGGGGGCTGCAGCATGGAAATATCAGGGCCTTGGTCCCGGGGTGCCCTGAAGAGGAGGGCGAGTGCAAGGGCCGGACCGGCCAGGGGGAGCTTTTCTTCCTGGCGGATCAGGAACCGGGTGAGGGACGGGCCCTGGAGCCAGGTGGAGAGTGCGGATTTTCCGGCCTGGATCCAGTCGCTGCGTCTTTCTTCGAGGTCAGAGGCGGCCTCTTCAAGTGTCTTTTGAGCCTTTCCAAGGAGTGCTGCTTCGTTGTGGAGCCTGGAGAGTAGGCGGGAGGCCTCTATGTCCAGGTTGGCGGACTTGATGGCCCGGACCTGCTTCATGTCCCGATGTTTGAAGACCTGCTGCCTGAGCAGCGGGAGCTGGTTCCAGGGTGAGGGCCTCTTGTTTTCCAGGACCTCCAGGGCCGAAATGATGTAGATCTCAGGGTCGTCTATTCCATCGGCCGCGAGGTGGCTGCGGAAGGTTTCAGTGAGGGCGGACAGGGTTTGAAGGGTGGGGTCTTGATTAAAGAGCGAGTCGGTCTTATTCAGGACGAAGTAGAAGTTTGTCTCGGCCTTAGGCACAACTCTCAGCATCTCATGGAACCTGGCGTCCCCGTATTTTTCAGGGGTGGTCACCCAGACCAAGAGGTCCAGGTGAGAGAGGAAGTCGACCACCCCTTGGCGGTGGGAGGTAAGGAGGCTGTCAAAGTCAGGGAGGTCGCAGAGCAGGATGTTTCGCACCTCGTCTGCATGGTGGGTGATCTCCTGCCAGGGTACGGTCTCCGGAGGGGGCTCGGGGAGGGAAGGCGCTTCCTGGTGCCGGTAGACCAGGACGTGGTCAGTGTGGGGCCGGCGGTGGCTGACTGATGCTATGTCAGCGCCTGCCAAGGCGTTCATCAGGGTGGATTTCCCCACACCCGTGCCCCCGAGGAGCCCGATTGTGAGGAACTCGCCTTCCAAGGACTCCAGGCGGTCCAGGAGCTCTCCCGCTTCTTCCTGCAGGCGCTCTTGCTCCTCATTGGTGAGGGAGAGGAGGCTCTCGCGGTCCAGGAGCCCTATCAGCCCTTGGAGGTCTTTTTTAATTGCTGAAGGAGAGGTTTTCACCGGTTTATCTCCATGATGCCAACTGCTTTTGCAGGGCCTGGAGGCGCTCCTCCAGGGTGGGATCAGGGGTCAGGGATTCCATGATGGATTGGTATCTGGAGCACTGCTCCTCCAGTATGGAGAGAAGGGCTGCCTGATAGCGGGAGGCCATTTCCTTTGCAACCGCCCGGATCTCCCTGTGGGCGAAGAGCTCGGCTGAACCGCGGGTTACAAAGGGCGCCAGTGCGGAGTCCACCAGGGCGTCCACTACTGTGAAGCCCCCGCCTACGGTGGCTTCAAAGGCCAGGATCAGCACTCCCCACAGGATTGAAGTGGAATAGATGGACCATTTCTTGGCGGCGGGGAGGCCTTTTCTCAGCTCCTCAAACTTCTCTCTCACCCAGGACTCGAGAAGCTCCTGCTCTCGGTTGAGGCGGGACTCGATCTCGTCACGCTCCATGGCCGCCTCAGGAGAGCGGAGGGCTGAAAAGAGCGGGGCGTCCGGGTCCTCCGGAGAGAGCTCCTCCAGGACCCGGCGGTTGAACCGGTCCACCGCGGCGAGCACAGGGGCGGTTTCCGCCGCCTGACGTGCCTTCTCCAGGTCCTTGGTCTCTTCCTTTTCGGCTTTTGAAAGACCCAGGATGCGAAGCGGTGTGAGGATAAGGCCTTTTATGGCCCGGCGGGGCCGGACCAGGGGGTCGTAGCGGGAAAAGAGCCTGCGGATCTCCCGGCTGATGTGGCTGCGGTGTCTGGCTGCAAAGCGCTCGGTCTCGGAGCGGATGAGCTCGGAGGAGGTCTCGGAGAGGAGCCCCTTGAGCCTTTCCGACCACCGGTCGGAGGCGCGCTTCTCTTGGATGAGGAGGGTATGGAGCCTGGAGAGGTCTTCCTTGAGCAGGGAGGATTCCGAGGACAGGGCCTCACGGCGGAGGGTCTCCCGGCCGAGGCCTGAAAGGAGCTCTTCCAGGGATTTTACCGCCGAGAAGAGTGCGGGGTCGTCTTGGGGTCGTGAGCCATGGGCCTGGGGCAGGATCTGTATTCTTTCTTTTTTCAAGGGTATGCCGTGGTCAGCGAAAACCGCGGCGGCCTCTTCGGGGGTAAAGCCCGGCTCAGCCTTGTTAAAGGCGAGGTAGACGGGCTTTCCTTCCTTCACCAGCTTCAACAGGAACCGGGACGGGACCTCGTCCGCATACTTTTCTCCACTGGTTACAAAGACCACTGCATCGGCTATGATGGAAAGCCGGCGGGCCAGGCGGCGGTTTTCAAGCTCCACGCTGTCCAGGTCAGGGGTGTCGACAAGTACGAGAGAAGGTTCTTGCCCCTCCCGTTCCAGGAGCAAGAGCCTGCCCTGAAGACCGGCTGCCGGCAGGGGCGGGAATTCGCCGGGCCGGGACCGCTGTATGTCCATATCCGGGAATGGAAAGTCATCGTGGGAAATGCATCCTGCGGCTGCATAGGCCAGTGGACCGGAGGTCTTGGGCCTTTCCACCCCGGTTGCGCTCAGCTCCCGGCCGCATAGGAGATTGAAAAGGGTGGACTTTCCTGTGCCGGTCCCCCCGGCTGTCACCACCCAGAGGCAGGGAGAGCGGGTCTTGTAGAAGAAGACCTCCACCCTTGGCCGGAGCTCCTCTCCCAGGGTCCTGATCTCAGGGGCATCGGAAGTCAGTCCCGGGTGCTTCAGGAGCTCGGGGGGCAGATGAGGCCTCTCTGCCTGGGAGGAATGGGGCTTAGTCAAGGCGGTTCCGTTCAGAGCTTTTTTATGGGCAGCATGTACTGGACTATAAGAGAATAGTGGGGGCTGTGTCAAATGAACCGGGGGCTTCCGGATTTACCGGGGCGGGCTGAGGAGGGCCCGCCGGGAGTTGACACTGAAGCAAGGCTCGGTTTATTGTAAGGAATACTGAAAGGCAGCTTTTTTGACTCCGGCGTTGATCATCGGACTTTGACAAATAGGGTACTTCATATTGAGGATGAATATAGGGAATGAGTGAAAAGGAAACCGGTTATTTTGAAGTGTTTCACGAGGTGGGCAGGGCCGTTCTGTCGGTTCTGAGCGTAAAGGAGGTCCTCCACCTCATTGCCAAGCGGGTGGTCGCCGCGCTTGGACTGAAGGCAAGCGCCTTGCTGCTGGTGGATGAAGACAAGGGCAGCGGATTGAGAGTGGCCGCCACTCATCTCTTGAGCCGGGAATATGTGTCCAGGGAGCCGCTTGAGGGTGACCAGGGGATTGAGCAGGCCATGGCCGGCAGTACGCACCTGATGAAGAATGCAGCGGAGGAGAGCGCGTCTGAGGCAGGGGCCTTGATTAGCTCAGAGGGCATAGGATCCATCCTCTCGGTGCCGCTGGTCCTCAGGGACAAGGTGGCGGGTGTTTTGCGCCTATACACCTACGAGCCCAGAGAGTTCACCGAAGAGGAGCAGGACCTGATATGGGCCCTTGCAGAGATCGGGGCCATAGCCATTGAGAATGCACGGATGTTCGAGGTAAAGAGCAAGGAGCTCTCAAAGCTCTTGGAAAAAGGAGGCGTGGATTACGGCTATGAGCCGCCGGTAGAGAAGTACAGGGTCAGGGCCATCCCGGTGGGAGAGATTCCGGCGGAGAAGTCTTACATCTACTTCAACAGGCTCCACAGGGTGGCCCGGGCCATGGCCACCAAGAAGGAGATGGACAGGATACTGGAGACCGCGGTTCGGGAGATAGCTGATGCGACCGAGCTCAAAGGCTGCTCATTGCTGTGGCTCAATTTTGCCACCCAGGAGCTGGAGCTGGTGACAGGCTGTGGGCTGAGCGAAGAGTATCTTTCCAAGGGGCCCCTGCAAATGGATCGGTCCATCCCACAGGCCCTGGAAGGCGAGGTGGTGAATATACCGGACGTTGGCAGCGACCCCCGAATTCAGTACCCTGAGGCGGCTCAAAAGGAAGGCATCGTATCCATACTCTCGGTCCCTATTTTGGTCAAGGAGAAGGTCAGGGGGGTACTCAGGCTTTACTGCGATCGACCGAGGACCTACCCGCCGGATGAGATAGAGTTTATCAAGGCCCTGGCTGAAATGGGGGGTATAGCCATCCTGAACGCTCACCTTTACCAGGCCATGAAGAACGACTACGCCTTTTGGACTTCGACGCTCAGCTATCTAGGGATAGAGGATTCCAAAGAATAGCCCCGCAGAGCTTGGCCTTTTCCCAGAAGGGCTGATTTGATGAAGGCCCGCGCGGTAAGACGAGGTGTTGCACGAGCACTTTGGCTCTTGAGCATGGCGGCGTGCTCCGTCCCTGGAGATCGGCCGGCGCCGGAGGAGGGAATAAGGGAGGCGCCGACTGTCGAAGTCGTGCATGCCGCGACTGGAGGGGATTTCAGGATTTACCCCGGCCGTCTTCCATCGGCCGACTGCGCATGGCGTCTGGCGGCCTTGCCCGAAGGAGGTCTCTTGCGGCTGAAGAGCAAGGGTCTGCGGCCGGGAGGAGAGGTTTGGACGTTCGAGGCCTTGTCTAAGGGCAGTACCAGAGTGGAGTTCAAGGGGGTTTCGACGGATGCCGGGGGAGGCGCGTGTGCTGTCGATGGGAAGGTGTTCCGCGTGATTGTACATCCTTCCATGGAGGAGCTGGATTCAGCATTGGCCGAGATGTTTCTTCCAGCGGTGGACAAATGGCTGGAGGAGATCGGGTCCCCCATGGCCGGTGAGGTGTCTGTGGAGCGCCCTTTGATGGAAGGGAGACACGCCAAGGTCGAAATCAAGCCCCTGGATCCGGATCTCTCCGGTCGGACCGCAGCGCTCCTGGAGCTTGTCGAAGGGCGATGGCGGGTTATTGGAATGGGAAGCTCGTTCAGCCTTGATTTTCTGGAGTCGAATTCCGTACCGAAGGCATTGAGGGAGGGATACGGCGGGGTCGAGGATTATGAGGCGCCCCCGGAGTCGGTGTGCACTGAGCTTGCCGGAATTATGGAAGAGGTCCTGGGCATAGAGCCCCGGATGGAGGAGTGCCGCTTCGATGACCATGTAAGGGGCGGTGCAGGAAGGGGATGCAGGATTCAGGCCCAAGGCGGGGGTGGGGACCTGCCTGAGCCTGAGGAGATAGGCGGGAGGATAGCCAAAAGGATGGAGTCCTTGGGATGGTCCAGCCTCCAGGCCTATGAAGCGGTCGGGCCCATGGGGTCTGCCAAGGGCTTTGAAAAGGCCGATTTATCGGCTTTTCTCAGGGTGGTTGTGGAGCCTGCCGAGGAGGTCGGCCTCCTTTCCATCAAGAGGCCTTTGCTCTCTGAACTCCTTCCTGAGGAGCTGGTGTATACGGTGATACTTGAAGCGGCCGGGAGGCCTTGATTCGAGACCTTGCTCGGCCCGAGGAATACCGGAGCAGAAGAAAGGAGAACCGCGTTATGGCGGGTTTGCTTATACGATGGCTCATATTGACCGCGGCGATCACCTTGGCGTCCTATGTGATTGACGGGATAGAGGTGAGCGGTTTTTTCAGCGCTCTTGCCGCAGCAGCGATTTTGGGGATTCTGAACGCATTCTTCAGGCCCATATTGATTATATTGACTCTTCCAATCAATATCCTGAGCCTGGGCCTTTTCACCTTTGTGATCAATGCGGTCCTGCTCAAGATGGCCTCAGGG
>JBKHIW010000114.1:0-6384 GCA_046538465.1 Desulfobacteraceae bacterium
GGGCGGAACGAGCGCCCCAGCGGCAGAAACCGGATTGTCGGGACATGACCGCAGAACCGGATGGGGCTATTCGCAACCGCCCGTGACCGGCTGGCTTTCCTGCCGGGGACCAACGCCGCGCCTGATCTGGACTTCGAGGCGGTACCCTAAGAGCAAGGTCCTATCAGGCGTTACAATTTTGTTTTTTAGTGCTTTTACTTCTACGTTTTTGTATGGCCGATTTCTGAAGGGCCTCGGCTTTTACCTCCAATAGGCTGATAATATAGAATAAATTTTATAGATCCTCCGTGGCACATAGCTTGCTCATGCTCAAGGCCATAGGTGCCGGCCGGAGACAAACATCATGATTTGTATGAGATAAGGAGGACAGGATAGTGAGCCCTTCAGATACTGTTTTCGTGCTCTTTTCAGCCGCGCTGGTAATGCTTATGACACCCGGGCTTGCCCTTTTTTACGGGGGCATGGTTCGAAAGAAGAACGTCCTCGGGACCTTGATGCAGAGCTTCATCATCCTGGCCGTAATCACCCTGGAATGGGTCCTTTGGGGGTACTCAATGGCCTTCGGGCCGGACCACGCAGGACTCACAGGGGGGCTGGACTGGTTCGCCCTTCAGGGAGTGGGGACCGAGCCCAGTACTGAGTACGGCACCACCATCCCGCATTTCGCCTTCATGATTTTTCAGTGCATGTTCGCAATAATAACCCCGGCCTTGATAACAGGAGCGTTTGCGGAACGAATAAAGTTCAGCGCCTTCTTAGCCTTTAGCGTTGCCTGGGCCACCCTGGTCTACAATCCGCTGTGCCACTGGGTCTGGGGGGTGGGTGGCTGGATGGGGCGAATGGGCGCGCTTGACTTTGCCGGGGGTACAGTGGTCCACATAAGCTCGGGTGTTTCCGCCCTGGCGGCCGCTCTTGTCATTGGCAGGCGCAAGGGGTTCGGGAGCACCGCTTTCATCCCGCACAACCTGCCCATGACGCTTACCGGTGCGGCTCTTCTTTGGTTCGGGTGGTTCGGGTTCAACGCCGGGAGCGCCCTCGCCTGCAACGGCCTGGCCGCCAATGCATTCGTGGTCACCCACGTGGCTTCATCCGCGGCCGCTGTGAGCTGGATGTCACTGGAATGGCTCCACAGGGGCAAGCCTACGACTCTGGGTGTTGCGAGCGGCGCGGTTGCAGGGCTGGTGGCAATCACCCCCGGATCCGGGTTCGTGGGCCCCGTTTCAGCCCTCATAATAGGCCTGGCCGCCGGGGGCGTCTGCTACGGCGGCGTGCTTCTCAAGGGGGTCATGGGTTATGACGACTCACTGGACGTGGTGGCCATTCACGGCCTGGGCGGGACCTGGGGGGCGCTGGCCACCGGGCTCTTTGCCAGCGCATCGGTCAACCCGACGGGCGGCGACGGGCTCTTCTTCGGTGATCCGGGGCAGCTCTGGGTCCAGGTGGTCTCTGTGGCCGCCACCATGGTTTTTGCATTCGTCATGACTTTTCTGATCCTCAGGGTCTTGGAGCTTGTTATAGGGATCAGGGTGGAGAAAGAGGAAGAGGAAAAGGGCCTGGATCTTATGCTCCATAACGAGACCGGATACAGCTCATAGGGGAAGGGGAGGAATAGGGCCATGAAGAAGATAGAGGCGATTATAAAACCCTTCAAGCTTGATGAAGTGAAGGACGGGCTTTCCAGCCTGGGAGTGAAAGGGCTGACGGTGACCGAGGTGAAGGGCTTCGGCCGCCAGAAGGGACACCGAGAGATATACAGAGGGGCCGAGTACCAGGTGGACTTCGTTTCCAAACTGAAGATCGAGGTGGTCGTGGACTCCTCCCTGCTTCGGGAGGCCGTGGAGATGATACAGGCGCGGGCTAAAACCGGGCAGATCGGGGACGGGAAGATCTTCATCCTGCCTGTGGAGGAGGTGATCAGGATTCGAACCGGCGAGACGGGGGTGGAGGCCATTTAGCCCGGCCGGGGTGTCCCTTTTAGGGGCCCGGTCAAAGGGTGCATCGGAATGAAGGTGGCACTGGAAGAACTGAGAGAGGAGCGCCTCGGCCTGGTGCGGTCGCTTTTCCGCTCACGCCTGGAGGATCCTTTTGAAGAGCGTCTCTCAGAGCTCATGGATCAATATTTCAGGCGGGCGATAGAGGAAAGCCCTGCCGGGAGGCGGCTTTTCAAGGCCGGGAAGGCCTTTTCCTTCGTTGCAGTGGGAGGCTACGGCAGGAAGGAGCTCTGCGTTTGCTCCGACGTGGACCTGATGATCCTTTTTCTCCGGGGCATCCCGGAGCAGGCCAAGGATCTGATCAGGGAAACCCTCTTTCCCCTTTGGGACCTCGGCCTGGAGATCGGGTATTCGGTGCGCACCATAAAGGACTGTGTGCAGCTCTCACGGAGGGACTTCGAGGTGCTTACCTCTCTTCTCGACGCCCGTTTCATAGGAGGGGATTCTCAGCTCTTTCTCCGGCTCTTGGAGCGGATGGAGGGCAAGGTCCTGGGGGCCGACCGGGAGCTTCTGGCCCGGTGGCTGAGGGATGGCTTCGAGCTCCGCAAAGAGGCCTTCGGGGACGCCAGCCATCTCCTGGAGCCGGACCTCAAGAAAGGGGCGGGCGGGCTGAGGGATTTCCATCACGTACTGTGGCTAGCCAAGGCGGAGTCCCGGCTCACCAATCCCAGGGACCTGGAGTATCACGGGCGTCTCTCCCACAAGGAGTACCAGGACCTCGAACGCCGCCTGGGCTTCGTTAGGCTGGTAAGGAACCACCTTCACCACATCTGCGGGCGCAAGAATGATAGGCTCTATTTCGAGTACCAGAAGGAGATCGCCGGACGGCTGGGCTACAGGGACAGCGGCGGCCACCAGGCGGTGGAGCAGTTCATGGGAGACCTGCATGCAGCCATGGCCGCAATCAAGACCCTGACCAGGCCCTTTCTTTCCGGCCGCCCCGGAAACAGCGCGATCCCGGACGCCGGAGGGGCGGCGTGCAGGGAGGGCGTTTACTCCCATGGCGGAGAGGTCCATTTTTACTCAGCCACCGCTATCCTTGCCGATCCCATGCTCCTGGTCATTATCTTTCAGGAGTCCGCGCGGCTGGGGGAGCCGCTGTCGCTGGAAGCTGTCCGCCTGGTAAGGGAGTTCCTTCACCTGGTGGACGAACCCTTCCGCTCGCACCCCGGAGCAATGGAAGGACTGATGGGGTTGCTGGAGGCCCCTTGGGGAAGCCCAGCCCTGGATCAGATGTTCGACTCCGGCCTCCTGTGCGCCTTGGTCCCGGAGCTCGAGGAAGTCAAGGACAGAGTCCAGTTCGACACCTACCACATCTACCCGGTGGCGAGGCATTCCCTGGAGACCGTTCGGCTTCTCAAGGAAACAGGCCGCCATAACGAGCTTCTCCTCTCCAGTATATACTTGGAGCTTCAGGACCCGGGATCCTTGCTCCTGGCCGCCCTTTTCCACGATGTGGGCAAGGTGGGCGCGAATCATGCCGCCAGGGGGGCTGCATTGGTCAAGAAGGTCCTGGCGCGGATGCGCATGGAGAGGAGGCGTGCGGCCGAGGTGGTGTTTCTGGTCAGGTACCACTTGTTGATGGTTGAAACGGCTACCAGACGGGATTTGAACGACGAGAAAATGATTGTGGGCTGCGCCCGGACGATCGGCACGGTTGAACGGCTTAAGAGGCTTTATCTCCTGACATGGGCGGATGCCGGGGCTACAGGACCCAGGGCCTGGAGCGAGTGGACCGCCAGCCTGGTCCAAGAGCTTTTCTTCAAGGTCATGCACGTCCTGGAAAAGGGAGAGCTGGCCACTAGGGACGCATCAAAGAGGGCCGCGAGGAGCCGCAGGGAAGCGGCCCGGTTGATAAGCAAAGAAGGCGGGCCCGAGTGTGTGGACAAGTGGTTCGAGGTTATGCCCCCCAGGTATTTATTGAACACTCCTCCCAGGGAGATCGTCAGACACCTGAGGCTGGTGGAGCGGCTGGGGGAGCCCTCTGAGAGGGAAGCAGGGGCGTTTATTCTTGAGGCCAGGGAGGACGAGGCCTCCGGCTGCTGGGAGATCACCCTGGCGGCCGGTGACCGCCCCGGATTGTTTTGCGATATGGCGGGCGTCCTGGCCCTCCACAACCTGAACATCCTTTCCTCGGACATTTACACCTGGCGGAACGGCACGGCTGTTGACGTCTTCCGGGTGGACGGGCCGGGTGAGGGGAAAGACCCGGATGAGACCTGGGAGAGAGTGAAACATGATCTGGAAAAGGTCCTCAAGGGGGATCTCTCGCTCGACGCCGAATTGGGGACCAAGGCCTCCCCGTCCATACTCAGCCGGCCCGGCAGGCCCGTGCGCCCACCCCGGGTGAAAGTGGACAATGCCTCTTCGGATTTCTTCACCATAGTGGAGGTCTTCACCCATGACCGCGTGGGACTGCTCTACGACATCACCCGGACCTTCTCGGGTGCCGGCCTGGACATCCGCCTGGCAAGGATCGCAACCAAGGGGGACCAGGTGGCCGATGTGTTCTACGTGCGCGACTTGGAAGGCCGGAAGTTGGAGGAGACCCGAGAGGAAATCCTTAGCAGGGCCTTGTTCACTCTCCTGGGATAAATGCGCAGGCGCCCTTTCCTCGGTCCAGCCGGAGGCCGCAGAGCCGGTGGAACACATCAGGTACAAGTCGGCTTCAGCCCGGTCGGGCAGCGGGTCAGGAGACGGTTTCCATGGATGCGAATCGCGGTTCGTGAAGCGGGATCAAGATGTCTGCGGCGTCGCGGACCCGAAGCATTATATCATAAGCCTCATAAGCATTTACAAGGGTCCCCGGCGGGATCACTTCCATCTCCATCGCCCGGATTTGGGCCGGCGGTTCAAAGTTCTCCATGATCACACAGAACCCGGTAATGGCCGCCACGCCCTCGGCCGTGTCCACAAACACCGTCAGGCCTCCGTCTGTGTGCGCAGGGGTGTGCATGACCCGAACGCCGGGGACCACCTCCATGTCCTCGTGCACTGCGCGTATTTGACCGTTCGCTTCGACGTCCTCGATGAAGTCCTCCATATAGCGGAAATCCAGGGGATGGGGGTTGTGAATCCTCTCCAACTCCTTTTTGTGGACATAGATCTCTGCGTTGACGCACTTGTAGTCGTTTTCGCAGTGGTCGTTGTGAAGGTGGGTGTGTATGACCAAATCCACGTCCTCGGGCCGTATATTCCAGCGCCCCAACCCCTCCTCAAATGTGTGGATCGGCCCTCCTATCCGCGCCTCCCGGTCCTCGGATCGTACCGGCGACATCTCTCCGGTGTCCACCAGGATGGTGCGATCACCCCCTTCCAGATACCAGGCGTAGATGGGAATGGTATAGGACTCACCTGCTCCGTGCTGATAGGTCATCATGGTCTTGTCGAATATCTTTGTCCCCAGAACTATTGGATGAATTTTGTAATCGGCCATGAAACGACCCCCTTCATATTTCTAAAGAGTTATTGAAATTATAATAAAAACGACTATGCAAACATTGCATTTATAAGATAAGATTTCGAATTATCGAGAAAAGTTTAGATCCAACCCGATCGCTCGTCAACGGCAAATGGCCCCGGTGTGGGAGGGCCGGGCAGGTCAAGGCGGAGGAGTGACTGCCATGGTTGAAAAGATCAGGGTGATTGCCGAGGGGCCGGTTCTTGAAGGGTTCCTGGCAGTGGTGCACAAGGCGGCGGACTCGGTCCTGGAGAGGACCTTGGGCAAGGATTGATAGCTCCACTTTTTCGGCGGTATGTCTACTTCAAGTCCTTGAGGAGCAGGCTTTCCTCCTTCTTCCAATCCGATCCGAATCGCTTGTCGAAATAGGCCCCCAGCCGATCCAGCCAGCGCCACCAGAGGCTTTTCCCTTTTTCCTGAGCTTCCAGTATGTCGTTTAGGTATGTCGCTATATCTGAAAGGCGCTCCTTGGGGATATAAGATGCGGCCCCCTTTGCATAAGATTTTTCCAAGTCTTGAGGGGTCAGGGCATGTGCAGTCAGCATAACCGGTATCACATTCTTTTTCTTCGCGATTTCCAGTAATTCATAACCGTCGACTCCCATGATATCCAGGACGGCGATGTCAAAATACTCTCTTTCAAGAAGCTCTTTGCCTTCCTCAAAGGTTTGAGCGGTCACCAGCTCACACATAGGAAGCATCTCTTCCAATGAGTCTAGTACATCCTTCTCATCGTCCACAGCGAGTATTCTTTTGTAGTTCAAGAGCCAGTAATCTTCCATAACAGACCTCCCCGGTTGTAAGAGAATATGCGATGGGTAATCGCCCAGCCGACGTCATGGAAAGCTTTGCAGGATAGGAACTTGCTTTTTGAAGAACAGGATAGCGGGAGGCGTCTTTGGGTGTCAACAAAAAGCGAATAACAATATGTAG
>JBKHIW010000115.1:0-6371 GCA_046538465.1 Desulfobacteraceae bacterium
GGCTCCCCCGGTTTTTGTTTGACATTTGGAAAATACGTATTACTCTCTTTTCCGATTTCTCGGATTGTGTTAAAATAAATTTCTTTCCGGCATATTGCAACCATGATCAAAGCCTTGGGTCGCTCAAGGGAAAGGCGGCAGCCCAGGGCCGAGGAGTAAACGCCTCACAGTGCCGGGAAAGAGCCTCAAAACCGAGTGTGGTAAAAGGCGGCGGGCCGAGATGGCAAAGAGGGCGATTAACGAGGCCGTCAAGAAAAATTTTGAAAAGGATATGATGAAGGAGGGTGTGACATGATGGCATTGGTTGGTGGCTTGGCCTCACTCGTGCTGGGCGTAATCGGCATAGTGCTGTGGTGGGGTTATTTTGTAAAGGCCCTGATGGCCGGAGTACCGGTGATGCTGATCCTGGGCGGCGCCCTTGCCGCCTATCTGGGCATTGAAGAAATCAAAGACAAAAAGGCCTCAGAGAACTTTGAAAAGAACCGTGAGGAAGAGCTCAAGAAGGAAGTTGAATCCCTCAAACAGGAGTTGAACACCCTCAAGGACAAGGAGCAGAAGGGCGAGGGAGAAGAAGAGAATAAGCCGGCGTAGACCCTATTGGCATATAATTGAGCCGCCGGCTCCCGGCGGTGTGCACTGCGGGTTTGTGAAAAGTCCGGCCCCGCGAGCAGCGGGGCCGGACAACATGAGTCCCGCATTTTCTTTGCCTGGGATATTCCCTCTTCGGAATCTGTCAAGCGGCCCCTACCAGCTCGAGTGCGCTGAAAAAATAGCTGATCTCGAACCGGGCAGTCTCGGGCGCATCAGACCCGTGCACCACGTTCTTCTCGATGTCCGTGGCAAAGGCCCGGCGGATGGTGCCCTCTTCAGCCTCCTCGTAGTTGGTGGCCCCCATGAGGGAGCGGTACTTCTGAATAGCTCCGTCCCCCTCAAGGACCATGACCACACACGGGCCCGAGGACATAAAACCGGTCAGGCTTTGGTAGAATGGTTTCCCCTGATGCACGCGATAGAAGCCTTCAGCCTCCTGCTTATCCATATGGATCATTTTCATGGCCGTTATGTGGAGTCCTGCATCCTCTATCCGCTTGATCACCTCTCCCACCAAGTTTCGGGATACACCGTCGGGTTTGATTATGGCCAAAGTCCTTTCTGTCATGAGCAAAATACCTCCTGTTTTTTTTGATGTACTTCAGTTCAACCGGCCTTCCCTGATGATGCACATGGCATGGGCCGAATAAAGCCTCGAAAGGAATAAATTAAAAATGAGTAAAAACAATGTAAAAGCTGCTAAAGATAACAAAAGATCTCAAATATTGTATCTAGACCATATCTTCAGATTTCAGTGCGGGCCTGGTGTATCATGCTACACCCAATGCTGCCAGGATGTAACCATCGCTCTTACCCCTTATGATGTGATGCGCATGAAGAATGCACTGGAGATCACCTCAGACGAATTCCTGGACCGCTACACAGTGATACTCTCCAAAGAAAAGCAGTTAATCCCTCTTGTAGTCCTCAAAATGAATGAAGACGACAAAAAATGCCCTTTTGTGACCACACAAGGCTGCAAGATATATGAAGACCGTCCATGGGCCTGCAGAATGTTTCCCCTTGACATGGCAGAGGACGGCACCTTTCGGCTAATTACGGATTCGTCCCGCTGCAAAGGACTAAATGAGCCGCATGAGCAGAGGATATCCGAATGGCTGGTGGACCAAGGCCTCGTACCGTATGACCAGATGAACACACTCTTTGCTGAGATAACCAATCCCTTAAAGGCACAACAGCCGGACATCGACAACCCCAAGATTTCCAAGATGGTGTTCATGGCCATATACAATCTGGACCGCTTCAGGGACTTCGTTTTTGACAGCTCCTTTCTCGACCGCTTCGAAGTGGACGAGGTTCGGGTGGAAAAAATCAAGCGCAGCGATGAAGAGCTCTTAAAGTTCGGCTTCGATTGGATCAAGTTCGGAGTCTTCGGCCAACTCCTCTTTCGGGTCCGCCCGGGTCAGGAGTCGTCATGAGTTGCGGTACGTCTGGTGACACCGTTTTCATTCCTCTCGCAGAGACGGACAAGTTCCGTTTTCGATGCCACAAGGGGATTTCCTGCTTCACCCAGTGCTGCGCCGGGCTCAACCTGCTCCTTACCCCTTATGACATCGTCAGGTTGAAAAGCCGCCTGGGCATGTCCTCGGATGAGTTCATAGAGCGTTACACCGAGCCCAAGATGGACGAACCCTATGTCTGGCCTGTAATCAGGCTGCTCATGAAGGACGACCAACGAAAGAGCTGCCCCTTTGTCACCTCCGAGGGCTGCACCGTATACGAGGACCGCCCCGGTGCATGCCGCATCTACCCCCTGGGCAGGGCTTCCATGACCCCGGACAGGGGTGGGGTCAGGGAAAAGTTCTTCCTGGTCAAGGAGCCTCATTGCAAAGGATTTGAGGAAGACAGGGAGTGGGATGCAAGGGAATGGATGGCCTCCGAAGGGGTGGACCTCTACAACTCCATGAACGATTCCTGGCTGCGGATCCTCACCAACAGAACCCCTGTAGGACCCAAAGAGGCCGCCGCCCGCAAGCATGCCATGTTCTTCATGGCCTCCTACAACTTGGACCGGTTTCGGGATTTCGTATTCAAGAGCTCCTTCCTGGACAGGTTTCATGTGGATCCGGCCACCCGGGAGGCTATAGCCTCCGACGATACCGCTCTCATGACCTTTGCCTTTGACTGGCTCCGGTTCAGCCTGTTTGGAGAGCAGACCATGTCCACCCGGGACCCGTCATAGAGGCGCACTCCACTGACAATACGCGGCATACCGGACCCCGGCGTGTATCATTCCTCGATTATATTGTCCTTGTGCGCGTCATAAGACCACGTGGGCAACGGGCCGGATGAGCCGGTATCGGGATCCATCCTGTGCCTGTAAGAGGCCTTTACGTTCTGGCTCTCCATCATCCAATCCCATCCCCGCACAAAATACGGACACTCATCATTGAAGCAGACCCACTGAAAGGCAGCCGTCCAGGTGGACGCCTGCGGGGTGCGCCACTTCTTCATCTTCTCTCCACAGTATGGACAAGCCGGGGCCGCCTGTTCAATCATCTCTCCCCCTCCACTTAGTCTATTCCATAAAACGTCCAGGCCCCGCCTCCCCTAGGGGCGCGGGGCCTGGATAGCCTTGAAAGGAAACCGCAACCCGTTGGACTTATACTTGACGGTCTCGCAAAGACCAGCTCCACCGATGCTCGGAACGTGGTAACCCCTTTTTCATGCTTCTACTTCCGCCTTCTGCTGCGCCGCGTATGCCTCTTTTACTTTTACCAGAAAGATCACCACGGGCCTGAACGCCAAATGGGCCCACTTGGCAAAAGGCACCTCCAGGACCAGCATGGGCACGGCCACCATCAGATGCACAACATAGAGCACATAGGTGGTCATGGGCCAGTCCAGGAGCCGGGTAAAATGGATAAAAATACCGGTAAGTGTGGTGAGCTGAAGCAGAATCAGGAACATCCAGTCGGTAGAGTGTGAATGCTTGTAGGGGGCCTTGCTCTTGCGCAGCCTTCCTATTATGGCATAGGTCGTGCCGTACATAATGGCGAACGTCGCGTAATATCCCAGAAGGCGTATGGGATGGAAGAAGGGATAGATCACATCCCTTTGAAATGCAATCTTGTCCCACGATAGCCCTATTACGTGGATCCCTCCTGCCAGGAACACCACCACCAGCAGAAAAACCGTGCTGTAGCCGGTCATGATAAGCAGATGTACGATCCACTGGGTCCTGTCCGTGCACTCGCCAAAGCGCTTCTGGGTGATGAAGTGGATGATCAGTTCTTTGGCCTGAGTCAAATAAATCTCCAACGGTATCTTCTTGAGTAGATCACCCATTATGAACTTGACACAGCGCCAGGTATTGCTCAGCAGCAACACGGTCAACACCGCCGCCATCACCAAGTCCGCAATCTCTATAGCCGGGGCCGGCCACACGGAATTGATATGGGCATGCTCCATGTTGGGGTTGGAAGCACGGAAAATCACCATCGCCAGGCCCACCAGAATCCCCACCACAGTAACCGCAAGAATCTCGAACTTCTCCGAGGTGTAAAACTTCCTGGCGAAGCCGGTCCAGTCGTACTTCGAGGTGAGGTAACGGCGCAAAGCCATCATGGTCTCTCCCGGATCCGCGCCCCTCGGACATCTATCCGAGCAGTCCCCGCAGTAATAACACAGCCAGGGATCGGGGCTCTCCAGGATCTTGTCCGCCATTCCCATCTGGGCGTATTTGACAAGCCTACGCGGAAAGGGGTTGTCTTCTGTTGAAAGCGGGCACACCGCCGTACAGTTCCCGCAATGAAAGCACTTGTTCGCATCTGTTATGCCGAATGCCTTCAGATCCTTCATCAGATTCGGATCAACCTTGACACTCATTCCTCATTTCCTCCTGCTCCTCTCTCATGTTCCTCGCAGTGTACCGCCCCTGAGCCGGGCCTCCGACATAAGTATACAACCGGCAGGGCGCTTCCCAATCATGGTAAAGCAGGCCTTACCAGCCCTTGAAAGGATTGGGACCCACCTCATCAATGGTATCCATGAAGCTCTGCAGGGTCCCCGGGAGCGTCTGATAATCTATTATGGAGACCGTGGTAAAGTGGACCCTCTCAGATTCCAGCGCCAGCCTGTTCAAGGTCTCCGAGACCTTGCTCAGACGGATCTCGCTGAGCTCGCTCCCCTTTATGAAGTGGCACTGATAATCATCCCCGGGCTGGCATCCCAGGAGCAGAACGCCGTCGATACCCTTGGACAGGGAATCCGCGATCCATACCAGGTTCATGGATCCCAAGCACCTCAGAGGAATCACCCTTATCCATGGAGTGATTTCCATGCGGCGCAGTCCGACCATGTCAAGCGCCGGATAGGCATCATTCTCGCACGCCAAGACCAAGATGCGCGGCTTTTCCTCGTCCTCCTCGGGGACCTCGATGGCCTTGATCATGTTACCTATCATCCCCACAGAGTAATTCTTAAAAGAAATAATGCGCTCCGGACACGCGCCCATGCATACCCCGCACCGTCGACAGCGGGTAGGCTGGGGCAATGGATTAGCCTTTTCATCTTCATTTATAGCCCCGAATGGGCATTCCACGGTACACCGCTTACATTGTGTACACCGCTGCATAGCGAACTCCGGGAAGCTCATGTCCCCGGACCTCGGGTGTACCGCTGCTCCTTTGTGAACCATTTCAATGCACTGAATTGCCTTCATCATGGCGCCTGTGGCATCTTCCATGGCATTGGCCCGCCCCATGGGCCTCCGCAGGCATCCTGCGGCGTAAATCCCGGTGCGCCTGGTCTCGTAGGGAAAACAAATAAAATTGGAATCCGGGAAGTCATTGCGAAGCGCCGGGAGCTCCGGGCCCTGCCGGTACTCCAGGTTCAAAATATTGGACCTGCGGATGGTGTCCAAAGGGATATCTTCGAGCTCTTGGTCTTCGGCTTCCTCGATTTCCTCCTTGGCTACGTCCTTTCCAAAGGCGCTGACCGGAACCATACCTGTGGCCAGCACTACCAGATCCAAGTCCTCCAAGGTGACCGTCTCGCCGAGCAGTTCGTCTGCAGCCTCCACCTTGAGGGAGTCCCCTTCGGAGACCACCTCCGGGTCCTGGCATCTTATGAAGATAACCCCGGCTTCCTGGGCCTTACGGTAGAGCTCTTCCGACTGCCCGGGGGTCCGAAGCTCTTTGTAAACCACAAAGACATTGGCATCCGCATCCTGCGCCTTGATCATCAGGGCCTGCTTCAATGCGGTCACACAGCATACCGAGGAGCAATAAGGCAGGTAATGTGCGTCCCTCTGACCGGCGCACTGCAGGAAAACCGCATTCTTCACTTCCTTGCCGTCCCCCGGCCGAGTGATCCTGCCGTCCTGAAACTTCTCCTCGAACATCATGTTGGTAATCACATTGGGAGACTTTCCGTAGCCCAGCTTCGGGTCAAGCTTCTGCGGATCATACGGTACCCATCCTGCTGCGGATACAATGGCCCCTATTCCGTGCTCCGAGCTCGATCCGTTTTGCTTGATGGTCACCTTGAATACTCCAGGACTCCCGTCTGACTTCTCCACGGTGGCGTCGGTGTACACCTTTATCTTTTCATTGCCTTTGACCGCGCTTATTAGGTCTTCCAGATCATTATTCTTGATATCTTTGTAGGGCTGGGTTGCTATGGAAAAGGACGGGAACAGGCTGGGAGCCGAAGTCACGCAATGGTCACAAGGCGGCGTCGTGTTCAGGGCGCTTTTCTGGCCGGTATTCCGGATTTGAGGCCCATTGATCGCCTACTTCACCAGAAATGGTTTCCCG
>JBKHIW010000116.1:0-6354 GCA_046538465.1 Desulfobacteraceae bacterium
GCGGTCTCCAGGTCCCGCAGTGCGGTCACCATAACAACGGTCGCATCGGGCCTCAACCTCTTGATCTCGACCAGCAGACTGGTGCCGTGGACGTCCGGCAGTAATATATCCAGGAGGATGACATCCACATTTTTTTCCCTCAGTATCTTCATTGTCTCTTGGCCGGTTTCGGCAAGGAGTACCCGGTAGTCTTCCTGGAGGACCCTCTCGAAGGTCTCTCTCACAGCCCTTTCGTCGTCTACGACCAGAATCGCGGGCCTTGAATCGCAGTCCTTCATGGCTTTCGCCTCCAATCGGGATTTTTATTTGTTGAAAAGGCTCAGGATGTAGGGGGGATTGCGAATTTAAGCACAATCAACTGTGCTAGTCAATATCATGTGCCGAGTTTTCCAGCCCCTCGCCTGAAGAAAAGGGCCTGGGGCGATGGCCCGGCTCCAGCGGCCTTCCTTCCACGTCCTTCAGTGTCGGAGGGGGATGGGCGGCCTCATGGGCCTCAAGCGCCTTTTCCCATTTATCCTTTTGGGCTTTATCCAGTGAGGACCACCCCAGTCTTCCCCTGCACTTGGGGAAGCGGGAGCAGCTCAGCCAGGGACCCTTGGAGCCTCGTCTGAGATTCAAGGGCGAGGAACACTTTGGGCACGGAATATCGGTCTCTAAGGGCGCAACCTTGGGGGCTACGACCTGCCCTTTGCGGTCAAGGTTTACAATGCCATCGCAGTTCGGATAGTCAATGCAGCTCAAAAATGGTCCGTATCGGCCGTTTCTGAGCTGCATAGGCCGGCCGCATTTGGGGCAGGCCACATCGGTTTGTGTGGGTTCTACAGGTTTGCCTTCACGATCTATAGGAGCCGCAAATTTGCACTGGGGGTACCGAGCGCAACTCAAAAATCTGCCGTTACGCCCGAAGCGGTAAACCGTCTCCCCACCGCACTCCGGGCAGGTGTGAGGGGCCGGCTCCGTCTCCGCCCTTGCGTGCTCCATTCCTTGATAAGCGGCGTCCAGATCCCTTTTGAAAGGCCCATAAAACTTATGGAGCATCTGGATCCAATCCGCCTGCTTCTCCTCTATGTCGTCCAGTTTTTGCTCCATATCCCGGGTGTAGCCTACTTTGAGGATCTCAGGGAACGCCTCCATGAGCTTGTCGGTCACCACCTCTCCGAGGTCGGTGGCATGGAAGCGCCCCTGGATCTTTTCCACATATTTCCTGTCCTGGATTACCTGGATTATTTGAGCGTACGTGCTGGGCCTTCCTATGCCTTCGGTCTCCAGCTTCTTGACCAGCGAGGCCTCGGTATAGCGGGG
The DNA here is from genome assembly GCA_046538465.1 of Desulfobacteraceae bacterium. Taxonomy (GTDB): domain Bacteria; phylum Desulfobacterota; class DSM-4660; order Desulfatiglandales; family HGW-15; genus CAZYJR01. The sequence continues at coordinate 1,303 of JBKHIW010000116.1, forward strand.
CGGAGGTTGAGTGAAATGCTGCGTGGGCTGCATGTAGAACACGCTGAGGGGCTGGTTTTTTTCCAGCGGGGGAAGGACTGCCTCTTCTGACTGGGCGGGGACCCCGGCGACCTTGTAATGCCCCTCAAAGACCAAAGTCCGGCCTGTGGCCTTGAATATCGCCTTTGGACTCCCGCCTGGGCCTTCCACCAGTACGGTGGAGGTGTCCCACTGGGCGTTGGACATCTGGCAAGCTATGAACCGCTCCCATATAAGGCGGTAGAGCTTGAAATGTCGCTCATCCAGGAAAGGCTTTACTTTGTCAGGGGTGAGGCTTACGTCAGTAGGTCGTATGGCCTCATGTGCCTCTTGAGCGCTCTTATTGGATGAGGCGAAGACATTGGGCCGGTCAGAAAGGTATTTGTCGCCGAAGGACGAGCGTATGAAAGAGCGGACTTTTTCCACCGCCTCAGGGGAGATGTGGGTGGAGTCCGTCCTCATATAAGTGATCAGCCCCACTGAGCCCAGATCGCCGATATTCAAACCTTCGTAGAGATCCTGAGCCGCGCGCATAGTGCTCTGGGCGGTGAAGCCCAACTGATTTGCAGCGGCCTGTTGGAGGGTACTGGTTATAAATGGGGCGTACGGGCGGCTCTGAGTCCGTTTAGTCTGGACGGAGCGCACCTTCCAGCCGGTGGTATCTTCCAGATATCCGGAAATCCGGATTTTTTTCTTTGCCGGGCCCTTGGCCCCGGGGACCTCCTCTTCCTCTCTCTCGGTTATCTTGAAGCCTATCCCCTCCAGGGCGGACCTTGCCTCTTCCACATCGCCCGCCTCGAATTTCCGGCCGTCTATCTCCATCAGCTCGGCAGCAAAAGAGTCGTGCTCTGTGAGCCAGGCATTTCTTTCCTTGATGGATCTTCCGGCTGCCTGTCTGCCGTTTTTATGTGAAGGGGCTGCATCCAGCCACTCCCGCCAGGAGTTCTCGAGTTCCTGCAGTCCTTGTTTCCTGGTGGTAAAGCAGCCGGTGACCCTCCAGTACTCCTCGGGCACAAAGGCCCTGATTTCGCGTTCCCGCTCCACCACAAGCCGCACGGCCACTGATTGAACCCGTCCTGCGCTAAGACCCCCGGCCACCTTCTTCCAGAGGAGAGGGGAGACTTGATAGCCCACGATTCGGTCCAGAATCCGCCTTGCCTGTTGGGCATTGACCTTGCCCTCGTCAATGGCCCTTGGATTCTCAAATGCCTTCTTTATTTCATCGCGGGTAATGGCGTTGAATACTACCCGGCGCGCCTTGTCCGGCGGGACTCCCAAGGCCTCGGCCAGATGCCAGGCGATGGCCTCTCCTTCCCGGTCCAGGTCCGTGGCCAGCCATACCCCGGAGGCCTGGCCTGCAGCGCGCTTGAGCTCGTCGACCGTCTTCTTCTTGCCACGGATTATCTGATATGTGGGACGGAAGTCATTGTTTAAATCAACCCCAGGGACCGGGTCCTTGACACCCTTAGGATTCCTTGCCGGCAGGTCGCGCACATGTCCCACAGAGGCCATGACCGCGTACTCGGGGCCGAGATACTTGTTGATGGTCCTTGCCTTTGCAGGAGACTCCACAATAACCAAGTGCTGGCCCCGGGCGTCCTTTACTGTGGAAGGACCGGGCTTTTTCCCCGATTTCCTGGCCTCCGCCATTTCCTTATCTACTCCACTGGTTCTAGGCCCGGACAAAGAACTTCCCGGGCAGCTGTTCAATAAGGCCTGTGAGTTCCATCTTGGTGAGAATTCCCAGGACTTCACCCGCTGATAGCCTTGCACTGCGGGTTATTTCGTCTATGTGGACCGGATCATCCCCAAGGAGCTCCCAAATGCGCTCCTCTGTTTCAGTCATAGCAGCAGCCGGAACTGCTTCGCCGGCCTCACCGTCCCGGCGCATACCGCTCTCGCCTTCCAGTCCCAGGGCCTCTAAGACGTCCACAGCGTTCTCCGCCAGGGCTGCTCCGTTCTTAAGCAGGAAATGGCATCCCGCGCTTTTCATCGTATTCACGCTTCCAGGCACGGCAAATACCTCACGGCCCTGCTCCAGCGCCATTGAGGCAGTGATCAAGGATCCGCTCCTGCGGGCCGCCTCCACCACCACAACCCCGCGGGAAAGACCGCTGATTATCCTGTTCCTGGCAGGGAAATTCCCCGGCTCCGGTGGAGTCCCCAAAGGAAACTCGCTTATCAGAATCCCCTTTTCAAGAATCCGGCTGAAGAGCCTTCTATTGGTCCAGGGGTAGACGACATCCACTCCGGTACCGAGCACAGCCACTGTTTTCCCCCCGGCTTCGAGCGCCCCCTCGTGGCCTGCAGCATCCACGCCCAGGGCCAGGCCGCTTACCACTCCGAGCCCGGCCGCGGCCAGATCCCGGGCGAGCCGTCGGGCGGTCTTGAGGCCGTAAGGCGTGGGGCTGCGTGAACCTACCACCGCAATTCTATCCTGACCTTGCTCCAAGCCCTTCCCTCTGAGATAGAGGACCATAGGCGGGGAAGGTATGTACCTGAGACTTCGAGGATAGCCGGGATCCATAAAGGTCACCAGCCTCCCCTGGATATGCTCCAGCTTGCGCAGCTCTTCGTCCGGATCAGTCGTCCAATCCTTTTTGGCGATCCTTTCGGCTACCTCGCCAGGCAACCCCTTGACCGAGCGGATCTCCCTGAGGGGCGCCCGAAATACCGCGTCCGGCGAACCGAACCGCTCGAGCAGTTTCTCGAAAGAGCGGCTCCCCAGGCCGGGAATGAGGTGGAGCGACAGCCATTCACGCCTGCTCTCAGGCCCGGTGTCTTGCTGCATGATGCGGTCCCATCGGCCCAATCATGGTATTGCTCGGGGGGGTGTTCGATCCGCCTCGGAAGGAACAGGCGGGAGTATAAAACAAAGGGAAAGGCTTCAGTCAAGCCCTTTTTGCCTGACGTCCCGGCTCAGCACCCGACCGGGGCGGCTTGGTCTTCGGGTTCAAAAGCTGAGGGACCGGCTACGATCTGAAGGCCGTTTTCCAATTTGATTATATAGAAGTCGAACTTGGACTCCACCCGCTCGGTTATCACGCCCTTTACAGCGCGATAGCCCTTGGTCATCACTACTCGGGTTCCTTCAGGATACACTTGTATTCACCGCCTTCTTTTACGCCGTCACCTCACACGCCCGAGGCATGGTACGAGCGGCCTCTGCTGTAGGCTGTACAGCCCCCTCCTTTGTTCTAGTGCTTACACCGCATCCCCGGGTCTGAACAGGTGGTGGTGCGAGAGGGGGGAGTCGAACCCCCACACCATCTCTGGTACTGGATCCTAAGTCCAGCGCGTCTACCAGTTCCGCCACTCTCGCTCTTCGCCCTCGCGGTCGATTATGGCCCGGCCGGATAGTACTCTAACCAAAGTCAAGATCGCCTGGCAAGACCTTTGAGGCCTTTTCACAGGATCCGAACGACCGGTCGTCGGCCAAGACTCCTGTGACCGCATCCAAAAAAATCTTTATACACACGGGAACTGGAGCTATATACAAGGGCAACGCCTTATTGCTTTAAATGACACCCTTCACGGCATCGACCCCCAAATGGAATTCTTTGACACGAAAGCAGGTTAATTTGATTTACATTAATGATCTATATTTTATGGATTATGAAGAGGCATTGGGGCTTCAGCATTCGTTGGTGGCAGCCAGGGCCTCTCGTGAAATTGAAGAGGATCTTCTGTTGGTGTTGGAGCATCCCGAGGTATTCACTTTGGGGAGGAGGGGAGGTCGTGAGTTTCTGCGGGTGGAAGACTCTTGGTTGTCATCCAGCGGAATGAGCATTATCCAGACAGAGAGAGGAGGATACATAACCTACCACGGCCCCGGGCAGTTGGTGGGCTATCCTATCGTCGATTTGTGGGCGAGGGGATGGGCGGTGCCCTCCTTTGTGGAAATGTTGGAAGAGGCCATGATCATGGTCTCGGATGAGTTCGGGGTGAAAGCGGAAAGGAGCTCAAAAAACCGCGGGGTCTGGGTCGGAGGGGCCAAGCTCGGAAGCGTTGGAATAGCAATTAGGAGGGGGGTCAGCTTCCACGGCTTGGCTTTGAACGTAAACAACCGTTTGGAGCCTTTCGGGTGGATCGAGCCCTGCGGCCTGCAGGGTGTGACTATGACATCTTTAAAGGAGCTTTTAAGGGTCGATCTGCCTATGGTCGAAGTCCGGCGGTCGGCTTTAAGGCATCTCGAGGGCCTTTTCGGGGTGAGCCTGAAGAGAGCCAATCTAGGGCGGGTTATGGGCGGACTTAATGCCGAGGAGGGGCGAGTTGGAGAAAAAAAGCGCTAAGAAACCTCCTTGGCTCAAGAGGCGGATCCCCACCGGCCGGACCTATTGGGATGTGCTGAGGATTCTGGGGCGGGCAAGACTCCGCACCGTGTGCCAGGAGGCCATGTGCCCCAACCTGGGCGAATGCTTTTCCTCCGGTACCGCGACCTTCCTGATACTTGGGGACAGGTGTACGCGGAACTGCGGCTTCTGTGCAGTGGCCCATGGATCTCTGGGGGAGCCTGACCTGGAAGAGCCCCGGAGGGTTGCAGAGGCGGTCTCGGCCATGGGGCTGAAGTATGCGGTAATAACCTCGGTGACCAGAGACGATCTGCCGGACGGCGGTGCGGGGCACTTCGCGGAGACCATAATTGCAGTTAAGAGAAGCTGTCCGGGCGTAGCTGTCGAGGTGCTCATACCGGATTTTCTGGGCTCGGCAGAGTCCCTGGAGACCGTTCTTGGGGCGGGGCCGGATGTGGTCAATCATAATCTTGAGACAGTTCCCCGGCTTTACCCGAGTGTCCGGCCTGGTGCGGATTATGGAAGATCCCTCCAGCTTCTCAGACGTGCTGCCGGCAATAGGTCCAAGGTTATCACCAAGTCCGGCCTTATGCTGGGCCTTGGGGAGCGGGAGGAGGAGTTGGACAAGGTCTTTTCTGATCTGGCCGGCGTCGGCTGCAGGATCCTTACTTTGGGCCAGTACCTCCGGCCTTCAAGGGCGCATCTCCCTGTGGAGCGCTATGTACCCCCGGAGGAGTTTGAC
>JBKHIW010000117.1:0-6328 GCA_046538465.1 Desulfobacteraceae bacterium
GGAGTCGTTCCCCGAGCCCAGGGGGCTGGTAAATGATTTTGCAGACGTAATCCCCCCGGAGGCCGAGGAAAAGACCATGGCCGTGGCCTCGGAGGTCTTGTCCAAGACCGGCATCCCCATTGTGGTGGTGACCATGCCGGACATAGGGGGATCTGATTACAACCAGTACGCCAACCGTTTGTACGAGTCCTGGGGGATAGGCAGGGAAGGGGTGGACAAGGGAGTCCTGGTCTTTGTGACGGTCAAGGAACGTAAGATGCGCATCGAGGTGGGTTACGGCCTGGAGGGGATAATACCGGACGGCCTGGCCGGCGAGATCCGGGACCGTTACATGATACCCTACCTGCAGAAAGACCGCTACGGAGAGGGGATCCTGAACGGGGCCCTTGCCCTGGCCTCTGTGATAGCCCGTCATGAGGGGATCGAGCTGACCGGGCGGGCGGACCCTGTGGAGGGGAGGCCTGAGAGCGGAGAGGGGGGAGGGGGTTTGGCCTTTCTTCCCCTGATTCTAGTGATACTTTTCCTGTTTCTCTTTTCCAGGAGGAGGGGTGGCGGAGCTGCATGGCTGCTCCTGCCCCTTCTAATGGGAGGCGGCCCCAGGGTGGGCAGGGGAGGAGGCGATTTCGGCGGTTTCAGCGGCGGCTTCGGCGGTTTCGGAGGAGGAATGAGCGGAGGCGGGGGCGCAGGAGGAGGCTTCTAGCGCCCGGCTCCGGGATCACAGCGGGCTGCGTATTAGGGAGGAATCATGGCTGGTTACCCGAAAGACCCAAAAGAGATCTTTCCTGGAATAACGGAAGAATACAAGGGCCTTTTCGACAAGGACTTAGAGAGCATCATTCTCTATGGGAGCGGAGCCGGTCTGGATTACCGGCCGGGGCGCTCTGATATCAACTTTCTGATAGTGCTCAGCGAAGAAGGAATAGGCTCTCTGGAGTGGGCCTTCAAGACGGTGGAGCGCTGGCAGAAGCGCAAGGTGGCCGTGCCCCTTTTTGTTACCGAGGAATATGTGACCCGCTCCCTGGATGTCTTTCCGGTGGAGTACCTGAGCATGCAGCGCAGGCATTTGCTGGTTTACGGGAAGGACCTGCTGGCTGATCTCACCTTTGATCCCGGGGACGTACGGCTTCAGTGCGAGCGGGAGATCAAGGGCAAACTTCTCCATCTCAGGGAGGGCTTTCTCAGGACAGGGGGAAAGGAGAGCGGTGTCAAGGAGCTGATTTCGGCCTCGCTTCCGGCCTTTTGGGCGATATTCGAGGCGCTCCTTTTCCTGAAGGGTGAAGAGATACCCGAGGAGAGGAGCAGCCTGATACAGACGGCCTGCGGCTCGCTGGACCTTGACGCAGTGCTTTTCCAGGAGCTGCTCGGAGTGCGAGGAGAGACAGTAAGGCCCGGCAAGGAGCGATTGCTGCTGCTTTTTAAGAGATACATGGAGGAGATCCGAAAGCTTGCACGCACGGTGGATGCGTGGGGAGGATGACATGACGCGTACGCAGAAGACACTGATCATTCTGGGAGTGATACTTCTCCTGGTGGTGGTGCTTCCGTTTTCTTTCATAAAGGGGACGTACAATGACCTGGTCACCATGGAGGAGCACGTAAACGGGGCGTGGGCCCAGGTGGAAAACCAGCTCCAGAGGCGCTATGACCTCATACCCAACTATGTGGAGACGGTAAAGGGCTATGCCGCTCACGAGAGGGAGGTCCTGACCGAGGTGACCGAGGCCCGCGCCAAGGCGGCCGGGGCAAGGGGGGTGGAGGAGCAGATCGAGGCCAACAATCAGTTGACCTCGGCGCTCAGCCGGCTGATGGTGGTGGTGGAGCGCTACCCTGATCTCAAGGCCAGCCAAAACTTCATCCGGCTGCAGGACGAGCTCGCCGGTACTGAGAACAGGATAGCAGTGGAAAGGCGCAGGTACAATGAGACGGTCCGGGAGTTCAACACCAGGATAAGGACCTTTCCTACCAACCTGATGGCCGCGCTCTTCGGGTTTGAGAAGAAGAAATTTTTTGAGGTTTCCGAGGAGGCGCAACAGGCACCCGAGGTTGACTTCTAGAGCAATCCGGGGGCTGAGCGGCAGTGCCTGAGTTTTTCTGTGACCGCTTGGGCCGGGGAGGGCTTCGGCATGGCTGTTGGAAGGATATCGCCGAGTCGGGAGACGCCGGACTTCACCCGGGAGCAAATGGAGCGCTATCGTCGCCAAATGGTCATCCCCGAGGTCGGCGAAGCGGGCCAGAGTAAGCTTCGAGACGCCCGGGTCTGCCTGGTCGGCCTGGGGGGTCTGGGGTCCGTATCCGCCATGTATCTTGCCGCCGCGGGGGTGGGTCGGCTCTGCGCAGTGGACGGGGATCGCGTGGAGTTGGGGAACCTGAACCGCCAGGTAATCCATTGGACTCAGGACTTGGGAGAGGCCAAGGCCGAATCTGCGCGGCGAAAACTAGGGGCCCTGAACCCTGAGGTCCACTTGGAGATGCTCCGGGCCGATGTAACCGACGCTGCCATAAGCGGATTGGCTACGGGCTGCTCTGTGCTGGTAGAGGCCGCGGACAACCTGCAAACCAGAAAAGCCATCAATCGATTTTCCGTACGCGAGGGTATCCCCTTTGCAGTAGGCGGGGTGAATGGGTTTCACGGAATGGTCACCACGGTGATTCCAGGTGCATCCGCATGCCTGGAGTGCATTTTTCCCGGCAGACACCCCGGCGGGGAAGAAGAGATCGGAGTGCTCGGGCCGCTCCCGGGGATGGTGGCCTCGATTCAGGCCCTGGAGGCGATAAAGTTGACGGCTTCGCAGAAACCCGCTCAGCCGCCGCTGGGAACGTTGAAACCGCTTGAGACTACAAGGGCAGATAACCAGGTTCCAGGCTTTTTGCGAGTCCATCAAAGTTGTTATGCGGCGCCGGCGGGTCGTTGGCCGGGAGGCTGCTGCTGATAGACGGATTGGAAATGTCGTTCAGAGAGGTACGCATGGAGCCGGACCCGAACTGCAAAGTGTGCGGTCCCGGCCCCCAAAGGGGAAAGACTGGTGAGGAGTAGACTTATAGACATACAAGTCAACGGCCTTACCGAGCGGGTGGCCGAGGGGGCCGCTATTGCAGGACTGGTTGGAGATCACAGCGACGGCGATCCGCACCTGATCGTGGAGAGAAACGGCAGGTTCGTCTATCCCGCCTCCTATGACGAGACCAGGGTTGAGCCTGGTGATGAAATAGAATTGATACATCCGGACTTCGGGGGATGATCCGGACATGGATAGAGCAGCGACATGAGTATCGAGACAGAGGCCGATTGCTCAACAGGATAGGAGGTAATATTGATGGAATCGATCTTTCCTAATTTGTTTTCACCCATCAACATCAACAGTATGGAAGTCAAGAACCGCATCGTAATGACCGCCATGCACCTGGGCTACACCCCGGAAGGAGAGGTTACCGACCGTCTGGTGGATTTCTACGGACTCAGGGCCAAGGGCGGCGCGGGGTTGATAGTGGTGGGCGGATGCCCGGTTGACGAGCACGGGGGGATGGCCGGGATGATCAGCCTCAACCATGACAGGTTCATAAGAGGGCTCTCGCGCTTGACTTTCACAGTAAAGGCGGAAGGTGCAAAGATCGCGGCCCAGCTCTACCAAGCCGGCCGTTATACTCATTCCTCTATGATCGGCGGGGAAAAGCCGTTTTCCGCATCCGCCGTCAGATCCAGGTTGACCGGAGAGACCCCGAGGGCCCTGGAGCCGGAGGAGATCCCAAGGGTCCAGGAGCGGTTCGCGGAGGCTGCGCTCAGGGCCAAGAAGGCGGATTTCGATGCTGTGGAGATCTTGGGAAGCGCCGGCTATCTGATCAGCCAGTTCCTTTCTCCTGTCACCAATCTCAGGCAGGACCGCTATGGAGGCTCCCTGGAAAACCGCATGAGGTTCGGCATCGAGGTGGTGGAGAAGGTCCGCGATGCAGTGGGCCCGCATTATCCCATTCTTATGAGGTTGGCCGGGAACGACTTCATGGAAGGGGGGTGCACAAACCGGGAGGCGCGTGTTTTCGCCTCGGAGCTGGAAAAGGCCGGGGTGGACTGCTTCGACGTAACCGGTGGATGGCACGAGACCCGGGTGCCCCAGCTATCCACCTTTGTCCCCAGAAGGGCGTTCATTTACCTGGCCCGGGGCATCCGCTCCGCCGTGGGAGTCCCGGTGCTGGCAAGCAACCGGGTCAATGACCCGGATCTGGCTGAAGAGATCCTGAGGGACGGTGACGCCGATCTGGTGACCATGGCCCGTGCGCTGATCGCCGATCCATTCCTGCCGGAGAAGGCGCGCTCCGGAGAGGCCCACAGGGTATACAGATGCATAGCCTGCAACCAGGGGTGCTTTGATTCGATATTTTCCTTCAAGCCGGTCGGCTGCCTGGTAAATCCCCTTGCAGGGAGGGAAAGCGAGATCCGGGTGGAAAAGGCCAAACGCCCCAAGAAGGTCCTGGTGGTCGGCGGAGGTCTCGCCGGAATGAAGGCCGCTGTCACAGCGGCCGAGAGGGGTCACAGGGTGACGGTGATGGAAAAGACCGGACGCCTTGGGGGGCAGATTCTCTTGAATCGGCTGATCCCGGGTAGGGAGGAGATGGCCACGGCGGCCGAGGACCTGGAGAGAAACCTGAGAGCTATGGACATAGACCTGGTCCTTGGGCGTGAGATCAGCGCCGGGGAAGTCCGGCAGGCGGAGCCGGACGCGGTGATCGTGGCCACCGGGGCCGAGCCGGTGTGGCCGGAGATCGAAGGAGTTGGCGGGGACAACGTGGTGCACGCCTGGGATCTCCTGGAGGGGAAAAGCACGCTCGGCCGGCGGGTGGTGATCGTGGGAGGTAACGCGCTGGGGCTGGAGACTGCTCTGTTCGTGGCGCGTCAAGGGACCATCCCGCCGGAGGTTCTCCATTTCCTGGTCGCCAACCGTGCCGAGGACTGGGAAACCTTGGTGGATCTGGTGGACAAGGGCAACAAGGATGTGACCGTCCTGGAGATGGAGGCAAAAGCAGGCAAAGACATTGGGCCTTCCACGAGATGGACGGTAAAATCTGAGCTCCGGAGGCTTGGGGTCAAGGTAATGACCGGGACCAGGGCGGTCCGCCTGCTGGCAAACGGCGTGGAGGTGGGGCAGGACGGGGAGACCCCTTATTTGCTCCCCGCGGATTCCATAGTGTTGGCCGCGGGATCCACCTCCTCGAATCGACTCGCAGCGGAACTTGAGGGCCGTGTCCCGGAGCTTCATGTGGTCGGGGACGCCAAGAGCCCCAGAAACGCCTTGGAGGCCGTGCGAGAGGGTTTTATGGCGGGATTAGCCGTCTAGGCTCCTTCCGCCCGGCTGCATACGAGCGGTCACATCCAGTGAAGATCGGCGTTATTGCGGATACACACCTGAAACAGCCCACCAGAGAACTGGAAAGGGTCTTGGAGACAGTTTTCTCGGATGTGGATTTGATTGTGCACGCCGGGGACTTCAACACCGAAGAGGTGTTGGAGGTCTTCAGCGGAAAGGACCTGGTGGCGGTCAAGGGCAACAACGACTCGCCCGGGCTGAAAAAGAGGCTGCCGGAGAGCGTGCTTTTCGGGGCCGGAGGCTTTCGCATAGGTGTGGTACACGGCTGGGGCCCGCCCTTTGGTATCAGGAGCCGTGTCATTTCCAAGGTCCGAGAGGCCGACTGCGTGGTTTACGGCCACAGCCACCTGGGTTTTATCGGGTATTGCAGGGGGGCGCTCTTTTTCAACCCGGGCGCTTTCTGCGGGGGCGTGTTGGCCCTGGGAAGAAGGAGTGTGGGCATCCTCAGGGTGGAAAAGGAAATCCAAGGACAAGTGATTCGGATCTGATTCCCAGGGCTGCGACCGCGCTCAAAGGAGGCGTCGAAAAGGAATACGCTTGACAGTAGATTGCAACCCAGGGTAAATTGCCGTTAATTCAGGTTTTATATATTTTTGCAATGCTATAATAATGCATCCATACGGGTACGGAGCGCCGACCGATAAGCAGCTACACCCTGAACGGATCAATCGCTCTTCTGCTATCATGCCCGGAAAGTCCTTCACTTGCCCGGCCTCCATCCCGTGAACAAGAGTCCAAGTCGAACGTTTGGCGAGGCATTCCTTTAGGGCCTAGATGTATTCCTGAGGCCGGCCTTCGGTGCGGTGAGAAGCAACGAGGGCCGATGCGGCTCATGCTTTCCTGAATTCAGCGAGTACCGGGCTTGCCCGAGATGCAAGGAAGCGGCCCCTCGCTGGTCAGGCCTTGTGTTCACGGAAAGGAGGCACTATGGAGGTCAAGAAGGTATTTTTGAATGAGAGGGATATACCGCG
>JBKHIW010000118.1:0-6291 GCA_046538465.1 Desulfobacteraceae bacterium
AACACCGGAGAAATTAGCTGCCGCTTCCACGGGTTCACAGGTGGATTGTATTTCTCGCAGTGCACCGGCAAATGGATTGATGGTCAATTCAGCCCATGCGGAAGTGGTCGCGCCAGGGATAGCATTGGCCATGCTGACGGCAGAAACAGATGCCGCAACGGACAGAGATCCGGCAAAGGTTGGAGACGCCAGCGGTGCGCTTTGGGCGTATATCGACAACGACGCCGATCTATCTGTAACAACATTCCCAATCGCAAAAACGGCAACGGTAAAAACTTGCCGGTGACCGCCAACAAGGCTATTAAGCGCACCGGAGTTGAGGGCAAACGCATTAAGTGCAGTGCCACCCGCTCTGGGTAGGATATATAGGCTGGTAAAGTCACACGCTCCATCGCGGAGCCTGAGAGCGGTGCTTGTTAATAACGGGGTTGCAGATGTCACCAATTGAGCAGACCCGGGTATCCTCAGGGCTGCGGCAGAAAGGCCTGCCGAAACCGCCGAGGCGGTTGCCCCGAAAAGGCTTTTGGTCCCGAGGGTTGTTGTAACAGTACTGACAGGGGCGGCACCTGAAGCGGGGACCATCCTCAATGCAGTCGGAGAGGCAGAGCCAAGCCCCGCCGAAGATACAACCGCATCCGCTTTGACGGCCCCTGCAGGTGTGCATGTACAAGCCCCGGACGCGGATGCCAGGGCATAAGCAACATACCGTCCCGTGCCAGTTATAGGCGCATAAGAAAGGGGCAACCTGTTCAGACAATCACCTATGGGCTTGATGTTCCGTCCGGAACCATCTCGATGGCCCGTAGGCACAGCTACAGAACCGCCGGCCAGGACTGCACTTCCGTCAAGGATTGCCATTCGCCGGTCCCAGGTTAATCAAGTGAAATTTCGAGGTTTCCGGCCGTGAACTTAAACTGATCGCCCTCTTCAATGAGCTTGGAGCGGGTCAGCTCACCCCAAATCAGGACATTACCGGATGTTTCCGCATCCATGATAGCCACATGGGTAATGGTGCCCCAATCCGCTGTGGCCGTAGGCCACTCAATGTCATCATGGTTCTCTGTAGTTCCATCGCTGGACGGCTCGAAATAATTTGTTGCACCATCCAATGACTCACGGGCATAACCCCCGCCGGAAACCTCGTCCTGGCTGCCCTCTTCGTTGTCCTCCAGGCCGTTTTCGGATGTAAACAGCGCCAGGTACAAGGTGCTGGGTGGAGTGTAGCTCAATGCGCGCCCATTGTTGAGTACGTGATCAAGTATCGCATCCTCTAAATAATCTGAAAAAGCTCCCATGATAATAATCCTCCGCTATCGTGTTACTTCTGGATAAATTTTTACATTCCCCTCTGCAATTCGGGATACCTTGCCGGATGGTGAGACAATTTCCAGGTCATAGACCGCCCGAGTCCACGTCCAACCCGCTGTGGTCTCCGCCGGGATCTCTAAGTACACCTCTCCTTGGGGTGCCGTAATAATGATGTCGTCATCGGTAGTGGCCTCGTACAGGGTATCCGTGCTGGTCACTTTCTCCCGCATCTGCAATCTGGCGGTATAATCAGTTAGAGCGATAATCGACTCGTCGCTCTCTTGACGATACAAAAACCTATGACCATAAGTGCTCCCCTGCGGGATGTACAAATTAACCTTGGTGACATCGGATCCCATTTAAATGTACCTCGACGTAGGTTTGTTGACCTTATTGATGGTTTCGAGGACTACGCGCGATGACGCACGTTGAACGCCTCTTCGGTAATCCATACGATGGCCTTCAGCGTCCCTCGGCGCGTACCACGGCTTCCCGCGCATAGCGAGCAGCCGGTGTTTGGCTCCGGAAGCGATCACATCGCGCCAATCTTCATAGATAAAATCCGGGACCTCGGTAAAGCCGATTGTCGGACGGAGGGCAACACGGACACGCGCTTCATAATCTTTTTCAGCCGGGTCGTTGAGCAAGAGCATGGGCGTGTCCGCCTGATTGGTGAACATAAAATCATCGAGGTTTCTAAAGTCCCCGTAATCGCCGATATCCTCTACCTCCTGAATAGCCAGGATCTCCACGACAGCAGTACTGTTGGGGAGGTCCAACTCGACTTCTTCATCGTCTTGTGAAACGGCGATGTAGTCCTCCAGCCACTGGCGGTATATGGACGTTTTCTGACAAAAATCGATAATGACATCGGCAACGGTATCCTCCACCGTGGGCAACGGGACCATCGGCACATCCGGCGCAATATATTTGTAAAAGTCATACGTGTAGTACGTCATTTACTGACTCCGGCCCACCTGCTGGGCCTGTACCGCCTCCTGATAGTCGTAGGCGTTCGGGTTGATGGCCTGGTCGATCTGTCCCTTGGCCCCTAAAGAAGCCAGGAACGAATTGTAATGAGCAACGGCCCTTTGCGGTGCTGATGGAGACAGGTCCGCATCCTTGGAATAGGCGCGATATAGAATGTAATCGAGCAACACCCCGGCATACACATCGTCAAGGGTGATGGTAGAACCCAAACTATCGAGATCAGTGGGCGCAGAAGCATAAACAAGCTCGACTTGCCCAGGGGGATCATCCTGCGGCGGATACACATAGAAATGCTTTGGATCCCGGGTGTCGAACATATAGTGCTTGGTTTGGGTATCAGCGGTCTCGGTATGCCAATCAGGACGCTGCTCATCCAGAATCTGTCGGTCGATACGAGTGATGGCCCTGCCCGGCGTCGCTCCATCAGTCCCCATGTTTCGGATAACATCCAGGAGCTGTATCCCGGCGGCAGGAACGGATTGCTTCGTACCGTTGACCAATTCAACAACTTCATTCTGGGCATACGCCTCCGGTTTCCGGAGCACAACCTCCCGCTGGCCATCATTAAGCCAGAGAAGCAACTCATCGGTTTGCGGCCACCGAACGCCAGTGGTGTCCTGGAGGACGATTGCGGCACGATCAATGATATTTGTTCCTGTAATGGTGGCCATGACACTTACTCCTTGTTGGCGATCTGCGGATGTTTCTTGGTAGAAGCCGCTTTCTTGGGATATGAAGGCTTCTTGAGAGACGCAGCCGCCGTCTTAGCCTTAGGCTTTGTTATAGGGGATTCTTCGGGAGCGGCCTGCTCCTTCACCGGCGCTCCCATCTTGAATATGCCGGGGTTTTCGCGACACAGGCGTCGAGCGTCCCCTTCCGGCATGGGTGCGGCCCGGTCTGATCCGAACGTGACCGGAGCACTCAACCAGGGCATGGAAAAGGTGATGGGAAGGCGCTTCCCGGAATACTCCACGATTATATTTTTCATAACCAATAGACCTCCTGAAATGGGGCGGAGGGTTGCCTCCGCCCCCGTTAATCAGGTGATGAAACAGGATTTAGGTCTCGTCTGCGATAGCCCCTTCCTGCTTGTAGATGGCCACGCCAGCCAACTCCGCGTCATCAGGGAAATCAGCTCCGAGGACCTTGACGTCGATGGTGTCGTTGGCAGTGAACTCATACGGATAGACATCCACAAGCATACTGTCGCCCATGGTGATATCATCAGCCGCGTTATTGACCAGCGCCCCGCCCAGCCTGGCATTGCCGGCATGTTCAGCGTCCAGACCATCAAAGAACATATCAACATCGTCCCCGATCCCCACATCGAGGGTGCGACTGGCTCCAAGAGCGCTCCACACGATAATCAAATCCAGGAGCTGTGCTCCGGCAGGCATCGGGATAAGCTGGATAACGCTGTTTTGGTCAAGCGCGGCTGAAGTTGCGGTGTTTTTGTAATAGCCGGTCCTGGAAAGGACCACGCCGGCCGGAATGCAATGATCCGGGGTTACACCTGCGAGAACTGCATTGGAATAAACGGTTACTGCTCCCATAAGAAATACCTCCGTAAATTTATCTCGGAGACAAGCTTAAGGGCTTATCTCCGAGGAATGAATTAGCTGTTGGGATCCGTGGCATAGGTATCAACGGCAATGACACCAAAATCCTTGGAGTTGTACCGGCTTTTTTTGGTGCCGTAGATGCTCCCTGCGGTGATAGCCAGGGCATTGCCGCGGTCATCCTTCTCCTCGTTCCAGGAGTACCGGCCATAAGCGGAGCCGCCGCCCCAGGCAATCATGCCAGCCTGGGCACCCAGGAAGAGCGCACGAGCCGCGTCCAGGTCGGCACTGTCTCCGTAATCATCAAAACGGATCACGTTCCGGTGCTTGTGCAGAATGACCCCGCCGTACGCTCCAAGAGCATTGAGGAACAGATTGTTCTTGTCGCCGCGCGGCCCTGCATTTTTGGTGATCTCAATCCAATCGTTGGATGAGGTGGAGGTCCTCAGGCTGTAGGCCTGGAAGGTGTGCATAAGCAGAACAAAATGCTTATCCCCATTGATCATGAACGGCTGGATCATGGGATCGAGGGTTTCGGCCTTGGCGATCAGCCGCTCCACAATAGGAAGAGACATATCGTCAGACGTGGTGAGGGTGGCCTTGGCATCCGCAGTGCCACCATAAATGAGATGATCGGAGTCAGGGGATTGCAGGCTGTTGTTGGCCCTGCCGGTCCAGCCGGTCCCGACATGGAAGCTGGTATCAATACCTCGGGCTCCGGCCAGATACATCATGATCTGCTGGTCATAGTCCTCGGCATACCACAGAGCCAAAGCGTCCCGGCCTTCCTTGCGGAGGTTATACGGGACTCTCTGCTCGGACATTTTGCCCTTGCTTTTGGTGCCCTTGCGTCTTTGGTCGACGAAGAGGGAGTCGTTGAAGAAGGTCAGGGCTTCTTCAGCACTGGTCCCTTCAATGACGTTGTCCCCTTCGATGCCGTCCCCGGACAGCTTCATCCGCAGCCCGACAGTGATCTTTTCACCGGCCTGCTTATTCAGCTCCGTCTGGACTTTGATCAGGGAGTCCGGGCCTTTGCCCATGAACTTACGAAAATACTGCTTAACCTCAGCCTCTCTTGCGAGACTGAGGGACCACCGCTGTACTGCCAGTGCATCGCCTAAGGCGAATTCTGTTGCTGCCATAAGAAAGTACCTCCTATGTACCTACCGGCGACGATATCGGCAGTCACACAAGCGATTACCCGCCCAGGAGACGACGCTCCTCTTCCGCCGAGAGACGGGCAAAGTCCGCCTCTGTCGTTGGATTCAGGTTTGTCGTTGACTCTTGGCCGGACTCACCGGGAACATCCCCGATGCTCTTGTGTTCGCCTGCGCCGGTGTCTGTTTTCATTTTTCCCAAGACTTCCTTGGTAATCTCGCCCCTGAGCCGGTCCTCAATCTCCTTTTCAAGTTTGCTCTGGTCCGGGCCATTGGCCTTCCCTCGCTGCTGAAACAGGTTGTTCAGCATAAGGACGAGGTTCGCCGCGGTTTCACCTAAGAGTCGAGGTTCGCCGCCGTTGGGCGGGATCACTTTGGCTTTGGGGTCCGTAACAAGCGCCAGCCCGTCCACATCCCCAAACCCGTTTTCAATAGCGAAATTGGTTAATTGCTCGTTTACGTCGCTGTCCTGGTCGTACAGACCCGGCACAGCCTCCACCATCATCCCGACACTGCGTTCAACGGCTTCCTTCTCAGCGTTTGCAGCGGCCTCTTGTTGCTTCTGTCGTTCCTGATGAGCCCGTAACTTCCGGTCGTACTTGATTGCCTCGACCGGGTCCTCCTCGACCAGCTCGTTGAACTCCTGCTCCGACAGAACCTTGAACCCCTCGTCGGCCTGCTGCTGATCCGTCTGCCCCTCCTGGCCTGTCTTTCCGGCCTTGAGGTCGGACAGCTCTTGCTGAAGCTGCTGAAGCTGCTGAGAAAGGATTTGGCGCTGCCCGCGCTCCTGGTGAAGGGCCTGGATGGGAACGTAACCTTTGGGGGGCTTTGCTTCTTCTTCCCCTGTCTGTCCGTCACCCTCGTCATCGGTCTCCTGATCGTCCTCGACGGTTTTGGCTTTTTCCTCGTCTTTCGGCGGAGACGACGCCGAATCATCTTTTTTCGTCTCTGACGCTTTAACTTCCTTGCCGCCTTGGTCGTCGCCCGTTTGTTCGCCGCCCTCTGCATCTTCTTCTCCGCGCAAATCCGCGTCAGAGATGATTTCGTCGTCGAACAGGGCCTCAAACCCACCTGATTCGCCTTCTACCTGGCCTTCTCCCGCGCTGATCGTATCCTCAAACTTTGCGGGCTCCGGGGTCGCGGGCTGCTGGGTCTCTTGTGCAGCCTGAGCCTGGTTCGTACTTTCCTGGGATGTGGTTTCCTTTGCCATTTGCCGGTCCTCCTTTTCCGTCATGGACATGACGCGCTCTCGGATATCGGCGGAGAGTTCGCCGTTA
>JBKHIW010000119.1:0-6280 GCA_046538465.1 Desulfobacteraceae bacterium
CCTTAAGCAAAGGGGAGGCGCTTGACCATCAGGACCAGGTCCCTGTAGTTCCCGGCCCTGTCCTTGATAAAATCCTTGAGCACGGCCTCCCGGGTGAATCCCAGCTTTTCCATCGCGCGCATCAAGGAGGCGTCCCTCCCCTCGACCATCCTCATGATCAGGCGCTCGAGCCCCATGGACATGGCCGCGTTGATCAAGTCGAAGAGCATCCAGGTGCCGAGTTTCTTTTCCCTGTAGGCCGGTATCACGGAGGTCTGTATCCTGCCCACGTGCCCCTCGGCCCCGGGCCGCTCCCGGATCAGGGCGGCGGCCGCTACCATCTCGCCCTCCAGGACCGCGCAGACGGTAAAAAGCCTGTCCTTTCCGGCCTCGTTCACCCATTTTTCCACGAATCCGGGGACCGGCTCCCCCAGCCCCAAAAACCACAGGTCCTCCTCTGTCAGGCGCTCCAGCATGCGCCGGAGAAGGGGGCCGTCCTCCGGGCCGAGCGGCCTGAGGCTTACCCCTCTTCCGTCCCGCAGTATAATCTCCTTGGGATACTCACCTTCCATCTCAGTCAGAGGACGCTCCGCAGCCCCCATGCCTTGCCCTCCCATATGCGCCAGGGCCGTCAAATCCATACTTGCACGGCCAAAGGGTAAGTGATACTTAAAAAGCCAGTCAAGCTAATTGTCGTCATCGGCTCCGGCCGGAGAAAGAGGCCCCTTTTGAAGATATTAACCCCCATACAAATCGCGGTCCTTGTGCTGGGGGCCGCAGGCATTATCTCCTGCGCCTCCCCGAGGAAAGGTCCGCCGTCCCTCCCCGAGGCCAGGATCCCCGGGATTAACAGGACCTTCCGGCCCGGCGACATAGTGGACCTCCACCGGGGGGAGGCGATCTCCTTTGAAACCCTCCTCCAAAGGATAGCCCCTCATGACGTCGTATACATCGGCGAGGTCCACGATCAGCCGGAGCACCACCTGATACAGGTCCAGATCCTCCAAGGGCTCATGGAGCAGGGCGGGCCCGTGACAGTGGCCATGGAGGCCTTCCGCCGCCACCACCAGGAGGCGCTCGACCGCCACCTAAGCGGAGCCGCCTCTGAGGAGGAGTTCCTGGAGGAGGTGGACTGGGACTCCACCTGGGGATTCCCTTACCACTTCTACCGCCCCTTGATATCCCTGGCAAGGGAGAACAAGGCCCCGGTCCTGGCGATGAACGTCCCCCAGGACCTGGTTCGAAAGGTGGCCCGGGAAGGCCTCGAGGAGCTCACGGAAAAGGAAAGGGGGCAGCTCCCCGAGGAAATTGATCTGAAAGACCGTGCGCACCGCGAGTACGTCCGCAAGGCCTACGGCCGCCATGACCAAAAGGAGATCCCGGAATTCGAGTACTTTTACCAGGCCCAGTGCGTCTATGACGAGACCATGGCCGAGGTGATCTCCAGCCGCCTGGAGGCCGAGGGCGGGTACAGGCCAAAGGTGGCGGCCTTTGTCGGAAACGGGCACCTCGCCTACCGCTTCGGGATCCCCAGGCGGGTCTTCAGGCGGACGCGCGCCTCCCAGGTGGTCATTCTGCCATACCCGGTGGGGGCTCAAACCGAACTCGAAACCGAGACAGCCGACTTTTTGTGGCTCACCTCGCCGGGCGGCTTCCGGGGGGGAAACAGGATCGGCCACCGGCAGGCAATGGGACCCTTCTATGAAAGGGAATGAATCATTCAATTACTGCCCGGTCTGCGGCGGCAGGCTGGTGCTGAAATCCCTGAAGCAGGGCGAGCCTGACAGGCTGATCTGCACCCGGTGCGGCACCCCCCACTACCTCGACCCCAAGCTGGTATCCTGCGCCGTTGTGGAGACCGACGGCGGCATCGTGCTATTGAAGCGGGGGATTGAGCCCGCGGCCGGCCTGTGGGTAATTCCGGGCGGGTACGTGGACCGGGGCGAGACCGTGGAAGGGGCGGCCATAAGGGAGACCAGGGAGGAATGCGGCTTGGATATAAACATATCCGGCCTTCTCGGGATCTTCTCCTATCCCGGAGAGCCCGTGGTGGTAGCCGCCTTCAGGGCCGCCAAGATTGCAGGAGAGCTGGTGGCGGGGGACGAGACCCTGGAATCCCGCGTCTATCCCCCGGACCGGATCCCCTGGGACGAGCTCGCCTTTATCAGCACCAGGGAGGCCCTGGAATCCTATTTGGGAGAGAAAGATCCGGAATGGAGCTGAGACCGAAGAGCATAGCGGATTTGGGCAAAGAGGAGCGCAGGTGGGTAATCAGGCGCTCCATGGAGGATTTATCCTCGATATACGACTATGTGCGGGGCCTGGTAGGAGATGTAAGGGCGAGGGGCGACCAGGCGGTGGTCGAAGGGCACCAGGGCATGGGCCAGCAGCTCTCCCTGGAGAGCCTGGAGATAAAAGAAGACGAGATAAGGGAGGCCTATAACAAGGTAAGGCCGGACGTGGTGGAGGCCCTGCGCGCCGCCGCCCGCAACATCACCGCCTTCCACCGGGCCCAGCTCGATAGGCCGATGTGGTCGGTGGAAGTCGACCGCGGCATCCTGGCGGGCCGCATAACCCGCCCGATAGATTCAGTGGGCTGCTACATACCCGGGGGGAGGGCCTCATACCCCAGCACCACCCTGATGACCGTGCTCCCGGCCCGGGTGGCGGGAGTGAGGGAGGTGGTGGCAGCCACACCCCCGGACCAGGAGGGCCGGGTCGCCCCGGAGACCCTGGCCGCCCTGGATATAGCGGGCTGCGACCGGGTCTTTCGGATGGGAGGCCCTTGGGCCGTGGCCGCCCTCGCCTATGGGACCGATTCCGTCCCCCGGGTGGACAAGATCGTCGGCCCGGGCAACAAGTATGTAACCGCCGCCAAGATGGCCGTCTTCGGCGAGGTGGGGATCGACTCCCCGGCAGGACCGAGCGAGTCCCTGATACTGGCCGATGACACGGCCGATTGCGAGTGGGTATCGCTCGACTTCCTCAGCCAGACCGAGCACGACCCCGACTCGGCAGCCGTCCTGGTCACCACCTCCGAGGAGCTGGCCCTCTCGGTCTGCGACTGGATAAACAGCTCCCTGCCATCCCTTCCCAGGCGGGAGATCATAGAGCAGTCCCTCTCCCGCTCCCACGTACTCCTGGCAAGGGATATGGACGAGGCGGTGGCCTTTGCCAATGACTACGCCCCCGAGCACCTCGAGCTTGTCTGCAGGGACCCCTTTATTATACTTACCAGGATCAGGCATGCGGGCTCCATCTTCCTGGGGCCCTATGCACCGGTGCCTGCCGGGGACTACGCCTCAGGCACCAACCACGTCCTGCCCACCGGCCGGACCGCGCGCATGTTCTCAGGCCTTTCAGTGGATGACTTTCTCAAGCGGCCCACATTCCAGTACCTGAGCCGCGAGGGCCTGGAAGGTCTACAAGGGCCGATCACCACACTGGCAGAGGCCGAGGGCCTGCCGCTCCATGCACGAGCCGTCAGGGCGAGGTTTTCCAGACGGCCTTGAATTGCGGCCCTATCCATGCTAAAGACCGCGGAAGCGGTTTTTCGGTTCGTCGTTCACCCCTTTCAACCAAATAAAGGAGGTCAAGGGTTATGGCGGAGATCAAGGGTTACAACATGCCTGACGAGCTTTACTATCACGAGGAGCACAGCTGGGCCCGGGTGGACGGAAACAGGGTCACCGTGGGCATGACCGACTTCTTCCAGCAGGAGGCCGGAGACATAGTCTTCGTGGACCTCCCCGAGGAAGAAGACGAGGTGAGCCAGGGCGAGGTTTGCGGCAAGATACAGTCCAGGAAGTGGATAGGAAAGCTGGTGGCACCCGTATCCGGCGAGATCGCGGAGGTGAACGAGGACCTTGAAGAGGACACCAGCCTGATAAACTCCGACCCTTACGGCAAGGGCTGGATCCTGGTAATAGAGGCCGAGGATCCGGACTCCGAACTCAAAAACCTCATGCAGGGCGATGCAGTGGCGGACTTCCTGGAAAAAGAGATAAAGCGGGCCGAGGAGGAAAAGGCAAAGGGATAGAGCAGGACCATGAATGATACGTGGCGTCTTTTCCGGGACCGGGGCCGGCCCCTTTCCACCGCAGAGGGGCTGGCCGTCGATGACACCCTGCCCCGCTCGGTTGAGGAGCAGGGCTCCCCTCCCATACTCCACCTCTACAGCTTTGTCCCCTCCGCCATAGTGGGCAAGTACCAGGACATCGAAGCGGCCCTGGATCTCGACCGGTGCAAGACCCGGGGCATAGAGTACAACCGCCGCAGCACGGGCGGGGGCACCGTGATAATGGGACCTGACGTGGTCTCCCTGGGCCTCGGCATCAATATCGACCACCCCGGCCTGGGGGGCGGAGGCGTGGCCGGGGTCTTCTCCTCCCTGAGCAAGGCCCTGAGCCTGGGCCTGGAGCGCTTGGGGATCCGAGCGTCCTTCCGCCCCAAAAACGACCTGGAGGTAGAGGGCCGCAAGATAGCCGGCCTCTCCGCCGCGTCCGAGGCAGGGAAAAGCCTCCTCTTTCACACCTCTCTACTGGTCGACTTCGACCTCGAGCTCATGCCGGACATAATGCGCACCCCGGCGGCCAAGCTGAGCGACAAGGGCTACAACTGCTTCAGCCGCCGCATGACCACCGTAAGGCGGGAGGCCGGAAAAAACATCAGTGTGGACGAGGTCATAGACGCAATTGCCGAGGCCTTTGAGGAGCACTTCAGTGTAAGGCTCCGCCAGGACCGGCCGGATACCTGGGAGAGAAGCACCGTCTGCCACCTCATGGAGAACCGCTACACCCAGCCGGACTGGATCTTCTCTCACAAGCACCCCCGCTCCCGCATGGGTGTCGGCAGGCTCAAGACCCCCGGGGGGCTCCTGGAGATTTACCTCTCCCTGGCCGGGGCCTCCATTGAAAACGTGGTGATAACCGGGGACTTCTTCTCCACCACCGAGGATGTGAATCTCCTGGAAAGCGCGCTTAGATGGACCACCGCCCAGGAGCGGAGGATCTCTGAAAACCTCCGGAAGGTGTGGAGAAAGGACATGATCTACGGAGTGGACGTCCCCACCTTGACCAAGGCCGTGCTGCTCGCCAAAGAGAACCAGGTACGGCTCTGAGCGGAGTGAAATGCCTGAAACCGCCCTTTCCCGAGATACGGCCCCGGACGGGGCCAGGAGCCCCGACGTAGTCAAGATAAGCCTTGCCTCGGCCATTTCCGTGGACCTGGCCAAGGGCTGGATGTATAGGGGGGCGGTCAACCGCTGTGTAAACCTCCTGGTCCACTACCCGGAGGGCTGCTCAGCCAACTGCGCCTACTGCGGCCTGGCCCGCAAGCGCCCGGGCAGGTACCGCGACAAGAGCTTCATCCACGTGGCCTGGCCGGTCTTCCACATGGACCGCATAGTGGAGGCCATCCAAAACGCACCGAGCTATGTAACCCGCACCTGCATATCCATGATCACCAACGGCCGATGCCGCAAGGACACCATCACCATGACCAGGCGCCTTGCCGCAGAGACCCCCCTCCCGATCTCCATACTGATCAGCCCCACCCTGCTCCAAAAAGACGACCTGTCCGCCATGAAGGACGCCGGGGCCGACAAGATAGGAGTGGCCCTGGACCTCGCCACCCCCGAGCTCTTTGACCGCTACCGCGGGAGCGGCGTATCCGGGCCCCACCGCTGGGAAAAATACTGGCGCATCATGGAGCAGGGCCTGGAGGTCTTCGGCCCCGCAAACGTGGGGGCACACCTCATGGTTGGGATGGGCGAGACCGAAAAACAAATGGTAACCCTCATGGAAAGACTCCGGGCCATGGGTGTACCCAACCACCTCTTCTCCTTCCTCGCCGAGGAGGACTCCGCCCTGGCAGACCGGCCCCAGCCCCCCTGGCCGGTCTACCTCAGGATCCAGCTCGCCCGTTACTTGATAGAGGAAGGCATAGCCTCCTTGCAAGACATGTCCTTTGACAACCGCGGCCGCATAATAGATTTCGGCCTCGCCCACCAAGAGCTCGACGGCATAATAGACCTCGGCACCCCGTTCATGACCACCGGATGCCTCGGCCCGGACGGCGAGGTCGCCTGTAACCGCCCCTTCGGAAACTGCCTCCCAGGCATCCGGCAGTGGAACTACCCCTACCTCCCCAATCACGAGGAAATAGCCCTGATCAAGCGCCACATCATGGATCTCTAGAAAATTCTTTGACAGCCCCCCCCTTGAATGCTATTAATTAAAGTTTACGGGGCCGTTAGCTCAGCCAGGTAGAGCAGCGGACTTTTAATCCGTTGGCCACAGGT
>JBKHIW010000120.1:0-6269 GCA_046538465.1 Desulfobacteraceae bacterium
AACATGGCCACTGTGGCCCGTGGGATGGGGACATGTCTTCACTGCAAACAGGCAGTGGATGCCGATGAGATCAAGGCCCAGGCGCGTGGGGAGTCCCCAACTGGAAAGTGGAAAGACCGGCTCTATTGCGTGGTGGCTGTCCGGCACCAACCCAAGCTGGACAAAAAAGGGAACCCCCAACGGTACAGCAGCGGGGAAAAAGCCGGGCAGATCAAGACCGAGAAGGTGCGGTTTTTCAGGCCCCCGAATCAACGGGATCTCGATGCCCTGGATGAGGCTGAAAAGCGGCTTCGTGAAAATTGGGACCACTGGGATGCTGCGGGACTGATTCCGACGGAAACGATCCCACTGGCACATAAGACCAAGGAGCCACTTCGCGTAGGCATGATCCGCTGGTGCGACATGTTCACCCCCCGCCAGCTTTTGGGGCATGTCACCCTCATCGAAGAACTGAACCGCCTCAAGCCAGAAATCATGGCGGAATTGGGCGAGGAGAAGGGCAAGGCGGTGGTGACGTATCTTCAGTTCGCGATTGATAAAGGGCTGGACTACAACAGCAGACAGACGCGTTGGCATTACGGCAGAGGGGTGATCATCAACACATTTGGGAGGCACGACTACTCTGTAAAATGGACCTTTGGTGAGATGATTTTCTCCGGGCCGAATTCTGGGTTTGCGTGGGGCCTGAACCAAGTCCTTGATTCCTACAAAGGGATAGAAGCTCTCAGCACTAAAACGCCCTCCGAACAGGAATACACCTTTATCACAAACAACACCGCAGCTCACATGCCGCAAATACAGGATGCAAGCGTCGATCTGATCTGCATGGATCCGCCCTATTATAACAATGTCCAATATGCGGAGCTGTCCGATTATTTCTATGTCTGGCAGAGGCGAACGCTCAAAGACCTTTACCCGGAGTATTTTGCCCGACGGCTGACCAACAAGCAGGAAGAGGCTGTGGCAAATCCTGATCGCGATGGCGGGGCTGCCGGTGCAAAAAAGAACTATGAAAGGATGATGGGTGACATTTTCCAGGAATGTCGTCGGATGATAAAGGATGACGGCATCATGACGGTGATGTTCACCCATAAAAGCCAGGACGCCTGGGAGGCACTGACTTGGTCACTCATAGAAAATGGCTGGAAAATTACGGCATCGATTCCCGTGGAATCAGAGACCCAGCAGGGCATACACACCAAAGACACGGCTTCGGCGATCAGTTCTGTCTTCATCTCCTGCCGCAAACGCGACACATCCGCCAAGGAACCGGCCCTGTGGGTGAGCTTTGGCGGGAGTGGGGTGCAGAGCAAAATACGTGAGGCGGTCATCGAAGGGCTTGTTGAGTTCAAGGCGCTGAAGCTCAATCCGGTGGATGAGATGGTGGCCAGTTATGGGCGGGCGCTGCGGGTGTTGTCTGAGCAGTGGCCGGTTCTGGACGGGGATGAGGAGGTCGGGCCGTTGCGGGCCATGACCGAGGCGAGCCGGGTGGTGGCTGAGAATCATATCCAGCGGATCACGCACGGACGTCTGAAGGTGGATGATCTCTCTCCGGAAGGGGCCATGGCTTTGACCCTCTTTGGGATCTATGGCCTGGCCGAGATATCATTCGATGAAGCACTGAACCTCTCCCGTTCCTTGAGCATTCGACTCGAAAACAAAACGGGCGGATATACGGCTGAGGGACCTTTCATCGGCATCAATACGGAAATCAGCAGCGGCAAACAGAGCCGGAAAGCCCACGCCGAAGATATCGGCTTTCATGCCCCCCTGGTGCGCAAAGGGTCCAAACTGAGGCTGGTGCGGCCCGAAGAGAGAATGGGTAAGCGGATGGAGAATCCCCAGACCGAATGGGACCTCCTTCAAGGGCTGATCATGGCCTATCGGCAGGGAGATATCCCGGTGGCGCGGGGGTATCTGTCGCGCCATGCCGCACAAAGAGAGGACGTGGTTCTGGACCTGTTGCAGGTCTGGGAGTCCGAGTCCGCTGAAGAGGCCCTTCAGAAAGAGGCCAGGGCCATGATGTTCGGGCTGAAATAGATGAGGTCATAACGGTGGATGCTTCCCCGGAAACCAAGGGATTCAAGGACATAAGCTGGCAGTATAGCTACAAGACCTCGGCCACCGGTCCCTATGGCCGACCTGCCGACATCCTCCACGATTTCTATATCCCCGCCCTCAGCCTGAGCGTGCATTACGACCGGATGGCCGGTTATTTTCGGTCCTCCTCCCTGGCTGCGGCGTCGCAGGGGTTTTCCGCCTTTACCGCATCCCAGGGAAAAATGCGCCTGGTGGTGGGGGCCGACCTGGCTGAAGACGATGTGGCGGCCATCTTGGACGGTGATCAGCAGCGCATGACCGATTGCCTGAAAGCGTCCCTTGGCCAGCCCGAAACCTGGCCAGAGAATGTCACCAACGGGATTGAACTCCTCTGCTGGATGGTGGCGAAGGGGATTCTGGAGGTGCGGGTGGCTTTCCGGGTGCATCTCGAAACAGGAAAGCCGCTGGGCCTGTCATCCACGGAAGACGGTTACGTTCACGAAAAATGGGCGCTCTTTAGAGATGCCAGGGGGGACCGGCTGTATGTGAGCGGGTCCTTGAACGAGTCCCGCACCGCTTTGATGGTCAATGCGGAAAACATCGATGTGCATGCAGACTGGTGGAACGACATCTCCCGATCTCGGGCCGATGATGCACAGAAGACGTTCGATACCATCTGGAACAACCAGAATCCATATCTTAGAGTCCTGCCTCTGCCTGACGCGGTTGCGCAACGGTTGATCAGCATCGGCAAGGGTGTTCGGCATCCCACGGAAATCGACGGGTCCACCGCATGCAAGCCGGAAATCGCGCCGCCATCCGCGCTGGAACGGTTGCAGTTTGCGCTGATCAAGGATGGTCCCAAATTGCCGGGGGGCCGTTTTGTAGGGCTGGAGACTGCGCCTGTGAAGCCCTGGCCTCACCAGGAGATCGTGGCCCGCAGGCTGGTGCAGACCTGGCCCTACAGCTTTCTTCTCTGTGATGAGGTGGGCCTGGGCAAGACCATCGAGGCCGGGCTCGCCATCCGATCTTTGTATCTCTCAGGACTGGCGAAGCGGATTTTGATTTCGCCCCCTGCTGGCCTGGCTGAGCAGTGGCACCGGGAAATGCAATTCAAGTTCTTTCTCCCCTTCGGGCGAGCCCTGACCGGGACTACGGTTCGGCACCAATACATATTTCCCTTTGAAGAGACGCGATGGAGTGACGGGCTTTATGACCCGGATCTGTGCATTGTCTCCACCGGCCTGCTCACGAGGAAAGGAAGAAGGGCCGATCTTCAAAAGGCCGGGGCGTTCGATGTGGTGCTGGTGGACGAGGCCCATTATGCCCGGAGGAAAAACCCCACCAACGGCACAAGGGCCTATCCCCAGTATGGTCATCTGTACACGGTGCTGAGAGACCAGATCAAGAACAAGACGCGATGCCTGTGGCTGGCCACGGCCACGCCCATGCAACTGGACTGGGTCGAGGTGTTTGATCTGATTGGGCTGACCGACCGCGTAGGGCCGTTTCAACTGGACCCCTCTCTCATGGGGGCCTATTACGAGATACTGGGCTGCCTGGTGCGGGGAGAGCGGGTCCGTGACAGTGATTGGGAATTTCTTAGATCCGCTATTTCGTTATTGCAGCGGCATGATCCATTCCTGTGGGACTACCTTCACGAATTCGTGGTGGATGGCCGGATTCGCATGGCCGCTGCCCAATGGCTGGAGAGAGGGAGGATTCCCCTGGGCCGGGACCAGACCCTTATCCACAGACTGATCTTCTCTGCGGCCCCCCTCTCCCGTGTGATGCTGCGACACACCCGGCCCCTGCTGGAACTGTATCGCGAACAGGGGAGGTTGTCGGAAAACCTGGCGCAAAGGGAAATCCTGCGAGTTCCCAAGATCGTCATGACCCCCCTGGAAAAGAAGGCCTACGACCAGCTCGAAACCTATTGTCAGGACCTCATCACCCAGGTGACAAACACGCCCGAGGGAAAGGGCCTGTTTCGGAGTCTGGGCTTCTTTCTCAGTTTCCTGCGTCTGCGCTTTGCATCCTCTCTCTTTGCCATCCGGGAGACCATCAGAAGGCGAAAGGACCGGGTCACGGCCACCCTGGCCCACATGCAGGGACCGGATGACCTGGAGCCCGATCTGGAAGACCTGGAGTCGTGGTTGTCGGATGAGGACGATCTTGACCAGAGGATGGTGGGATCTGTCCTCAAGAACCGCACCCCGGAGACGCTTCGCTGGGAAAGGTCAAGGCTGGAGCAAATGTTGAGCGTCCTGAATGACGTGTCTGAGACCCCATCCAAGATGAGGCATCTGCTGGACAGGCTCGAAGAGCGGCGCATACCCGGTGGCCGGATCCGTCAGACAGTCATCTTCACGCGGTTCTACGACACGCTCCAGGATATTTTGCAGCGCCTCAGAGCGATTGATCCGGGGATGCTGATCGGCGCCTATTCGGGCAAAGGCGGTCAGTTTGTCGATCCCAGGACCCACAGCATACGCGGGTGTGAGAGGGAGTATGTGAAGAGGCGATTCCTTCGGGAAGAGATCGATATCCTCATCTGCACCGATGCCGCTGCTGAAGGCCTGAATCTTCAGACCGCCGACCTTCTCATCAATTACGATCTCCCCTGGAACCCCATGAAGGTAGAACAGCGGATCGGACGAATTGACCGCATCGGCCAAAGACACGACCGCATATCGGTCTTGAACCTCTGCTATGCGGATTCTGCCGAGCAGTTTGTATATGACCGCCTCTGGGAGCGTTTGACGCGGGCGGGCTACATCGTGGGGGTCCAGCAGGTCTCCATGCTCCCGGTGACGCTGGAGGAGTTCAATGATCTCGCTGCGGGAACCCTGAAGCCTGAAGCGCTGGAAGCCAGGGCGCGGGAAAAGATCGCTTTCCAGAAACAGCGCATGGAAAGCATGGAGATCCCCGCCAGGGACCTGTTTGAGATCTACACCCGATTCAGTCAAATGGAGGCTCGTGGGAGACAGGCCCCCATTACCCTGGAGGCCATATGGACGGCCCTTTCCACATCCACCTATCTGCGGGATATCGGGTGCACCGTCTCAGCCGACGAGCAGAGAAGATTTCTGGTCCTGCGGGGGCTTGAACCCATTCCAAAAGGGACTGCGCTGAGCATCGACCGAAGCCTGTGCGAAAAGGGGCTTCCCGAACAGGAGGGGATGATCCATTTTGCCACCTATGGGAATCCCTTTTTTGAGCGGGTGGTGAAGGAATTTGATGGCTATGATCTCCCGGACTGTGTCGCCCGCCTCACCGAAGCCGTGCCCGAGATCGATGCGGAGGTGGTTGCCTATGCGGCAGCGTGTCTGGATGATTCAGGCCAGCCCGAGGTACGGCTCATTTCCGCCTGGAAGGATCTGGAAGGCCTGGCACTGGCCGAAGAGATACGGGCGGCGGATATGGATCAGGAGCCCCTGAAGCAGCAGCTTCATGCCATGGTAAGAGAAGAATTCGAGCCCACCCGAGCGGTCAAGAGGCTGGAGGAATCCAACCAGCAGGCAGCGAAGGCCCAATACCTCATGGATCTCCTGGCCATACGAAGCCTTATCAAGCCGATTGTCTATGAGGAAAGCGACAACTTCAACATGGTCCTCAGAAACCATCTGGACGCGCTGATTCAGGAGAGAGATCAGGTCTTGATTGCGGATCTGCCGGTTGAGACATTGAAGGCCATCAAACAGGACCTGCTGTGCGATGTTCAACTCCCCACCGTGGCCGAAAAGACCACCCTGACCCTCCCCATCCCCTTCGTTTCTGCAGCAGTGGACCTCGGCTGCCGCCTGGCGGATTCCATGAAAAAGAGGGGTTCTGAAGTGACCATCGGCCTGGTTCGGGGACGGATTGAAAGGGAGCTTGAGAGGGAGATGAGGGCTATTCGCATTGGTGTGGTTTGAAGCCCCTAAAACTCGCTACTCCTTTAGAGCCCTTAAGGTTGAAATGGCCGCCAAGCACAGGGATGTGTTAATCATGGCATTGTAAGTCAGAGGGTGGCAAAACTACAGCAGCGTCCTAAAGAAATCAACTATTTTTTGCTGGTGGGCATTGATGCCGAGCTGGTTTATCTGTCTCAGGCCTTCAGTCTTACTGCATGAGCGGCAGGGGGGAGCGCGGCGGCGGTGTGATTTAAAACGGCGGTAAGAGAGGGGCCGGTTTCGGGATAGGGGACCGGCCTTTTTTGTGTGTCAGGTTTGAAAATTTTGACCTAA
>JBKHIW010000121.1:0-6185 GCA_046538465.1 Desulfobacteraceae bacterium
CAAGGCCTGAAATCTTTGCAGCAGGCGACTTGGTAGAGTGGAACGGCATGCCCTATGGGATCTGGCCTGCGGCCATGGAGCAGGGCAGAATAGCAGGGGCCAACATGGCCGGCGGCGATTTGGTCTATGAGGGCACCACAATGGCCAATACCCTCAAAGTAGTAGGGGTCGACCTGGCCTCGGCAGGTGAAATCGATGCCGAAGACGAGCACGAATCCCGAACGCTTAAAACCGACGAGGTTTACAAGAAGGTCGTATTCGAGGACAAGCGGCTAATCGGGTGCATCATGCTGGGTGACACCAAGGGGTTCAACCGCATCACCAAGGGGATGCGGGAAAAGGAAGACGTCTCAGGCATGATGGACCGTATCCTATCCGAGTGGGCCTCCTGACGCGTAACCCAACACCGATGGAGTCGCAAAAAGCCCCTGACCTGGTTATCTGCCCTTGTAGTTTCAAGGGGTTACAACGTTCCCAGCGGCGGCTGAGCGGGTTTTTGCGAAGCCGTCAACACCCAAGGCCCTCAAGAGAGATTATGGGCCGACGCCCACTCGGCCACCTCTATGGGGGATTCGAGGATAGCGGCGCCTGCCGCATTCAGTGCGGCGTGTTTGGCTTCCACCGTGCCGCTCGATCCCCGGACGATGGCCCCGGCATGGCCCATACGCTTCCCCGGCGGCGAGAACTTCCCGGCAATGTAGGCTGCCACCGGCTTCTTCATGCAGTCATTGATGTACTCGGCAGCTTTTTCCTCCTGTTCTCCGCCTACCTCGCCCACAATGATCACAGCGTCCGTATCCTCGTCTTCCTCGAACAGCCGCAGGATTTCGGGTAAATTAGTGAGCACGACCGGGTCGGCCCCCATACCCACGACCGTGCTCTGGCCAACGCTGCCCTCGGACAGAATACCCGCAAACTCGTAAGAAAGGGTCCCGCTCCGGCTGATCACACCTACTCGTCCCGGGGCGAACATGGCCGCGGGCATAATGCCCATCTTGCCCACACCCGGGACTAGAATCCCCGGGGTGGTAGGTCCGAGGGCGAAGGCGCCCCGCTCCCCGGCATAAGCCCGCATGCGCATCACGTCGTGAACCGGTACGTGCTCCGGAACCACCACGATCAGCTCGACCCCGGCATCCACTGTCTCGAAAAAGGCGTCCATGGTAAAGGCCGCCGGGACAAAGAAGACCGAGGCATTGGCGCCCGTCTCCCTGACCGCCTCTTCGACGCTGTCGAAAACAGGAAGGCCTTCTACGGTCTCACCGCCCTTCCCCGGCGTCACCCCCCCTACCACATTGGTATGATAAGCAAGCATCCATTTCGTCTGGATGCTCCCGATCCTTCCTGTGATACCCTGAACAATCACCCTGGTCTCTTCATTCAAAAGAACGCTCATAACCGCCCTCGCGTTTCATCCATCTTATGTCTTTACATGCTTATCAGCGTCAACACAGCCCGAGCAGGGGCCTCAACCGCCCACGACCTCGAAAAGCCTCTCCACGGCCTTTTCCGTGGCCGCCTCGGTCACTACGTGCACACCGCCTGAGCGGAAGATCTCCCAAGTCTCCTCTTGGAGATTGCCCAGCGCCTTAGCCACCACCGGGATATCCAGTCCGTTCTCTTCAATATAGCGGACCACTCCTTTGGCGCCCTCGTGGATAGGATTGATCCCGCCGTAAATATTAATGAATATCCCTCTCAAACCCTTCTTCATCATTACTAGTTCCATGCACTGGTATAAAAGCTTCTCGGTGATCCCACCGCCGGTTTCCAGGAAATTGGCGGGCTTCATTCGCCGGCCGATGATGTCCATGCTGGCCATGCCCAAACCCGCTCCCGAGCTGATCAGGCCGATGTCCCCTTCCAGGTCCACGTAGGTGACGCCGATTTCTCGGCCCTTCCTCTCTATAGGATTCTCATACCGACTCAGCCTGTCCGGTACGCTCTGTCCAAGCCTGGGGACGGCCGAATTATCTATCTCGAGAACCGCGTCAACCGCCGCGACTCCTCCTTCTCGAAGCACAACCAACGGGTTGATCTCGGCGATAAGTGCTTCATACCGGGTGAACACCTTGTACAGCCTCACCATGACATCAGAGCAGGCCACCATGAGCTTCCCCGAAATCCCCACCCTCCTCAAGAGCTCTCTTGCCAGATAGGGATAGAAAGGGGCCCCTGGGGCGATATGCATGGATGCGATCTTTTCGGGATTCTCCCTGGCGGTCTCCTCGATGTTCACCCCTCCCTCGGTGCTTACCACCACCACCGGCCTGCCCTCATATCCGTCCAAAGTAATCCCCAGGTAGAGCTCCCGGGAGACGGCCACCTTTTCGCAGACCATGAGCCTTTGAACCTGGAGGCCTTTGATCTTGCTCCCCAAGAGCTCATCCGCCTGCTTGGCCGCCTCGTCGGCCGAATCCGCGCTCCTGACGCCTCCCGCCAGCCCCCGTCCTCCCACAAGGACCTGTGCCTTGATCACTACCGGGTATCCCAATTCCTCCGATATTTCCAGGACCTCCTCCGTGCTTCCTGCGATGCGCCGTCTCGGCACACTGATGCCTGCTTTCTCAAATAGGTCGGCAGCTTCATGCTCATGGAGTCTCATTATTCGCTCTTCCCTTCTTTGATGATTTCGCCTCTTGACGGCCCCGGGCCGGTATCCTGCGGCTGAGGCCAGAAAGCTCTTGACAAAAATCTTATACTAGTAATTAATGATTCAATCAAGAAGTTAATTAAATTTTTGATTCAGAAACGACATTTTTTTGGACCTATGACATGGGGAGACACCCTTCCAGGAAGGACTTGGAGACGCAGCACGACCACGCCCACAAGGCGCATCAGGGCCTAAGGCGTATGCTTTACCGCAAGGAGCTGGTGCCGGGGCAGAAGCTCTCCTGCCGCGACATCGCTGAACACTTGGGCATGAGTCTTACGCCTGTAATCCAGGCCCTGAAATATATGGAGTTCCAGGGTTTTGTGCGCCATGAGCCCAACCGAGGGTATTTTATGACGCCGTTCGATCTGGCCGAGGTGGAACAGATATATGAGCTTCGCGAGCTGCTGGAGCCATCCCTGGTCCCGCAAGCGGCTAATAATCTCGACGCCCAGGCACAAAAGCGCCTCAAGGCCGCCCTCGAGGCGCATCTTTCCGCCGAGCGGGAGGCCTACCTTCAGGAAAGGCTCTTCAGGAACCTCGAGTTCCACCTGACCCTGGCTTCGCTCTCAGGCAAGACCACCCAAGTCCGCGTACTGGAAAACCTCTTCGATCTCTTGATACTGAAATACGGCGGCAACCAAGGGAACGTGAAATCCATGGAGCTCTCGGACAACGAGCACAAGCGCATCTACGACTGCCTGACCGCCGGAGACGTGCGCTGCGCAAAAAAGACGCTTGCAGGACATGTTGCACATGTCAAAAAGCAGGTCCTTTCCCGGTTGAAACGCATCATTGAAGAAAGAGAGGCCTCGCCGCTCTGACATCGGCTGCGGCTTGCCTCCATCTTGAACAAGGTCCTGCCGGTGGAAGGCGGACATTGAATATCCAATTTTGAAACGGAGGTTAACCACATGGGACTGAAAACGAAAGCGGAGTACTTGGACTCACTAAGGGCGATGAACCCCACCGCCTATATGTTCGGAGAAAAGGTGAACAGCGTGCTTGACAACCCACGGCTTCGCGCCGGGGTGGAGGCCACCGCATCCACATATGAAGTTGCGGACATGGACGAGTACCGCGATCTGGCCGTCACCGGCAGCCCTCTGATCAATGAACCGGTCAACAGGTTCACCCTGCCCCCATCCTCCATCGAAGACCTGGTCGCGCGGGTCAAGCTCAATAGAAAGCTGGGGCGCTATGTGGGGACGTGCCACCAACGGTGTACCGGCCTTGATTGCCTTTCTACTCTTTCCATAGTGACCTACGACATAGACCAAAAACACGGCACCCACTACTACGACAATTTCATAGAGTTTTTGAGGTATATGCAAAAGGAAGACCTCACAGCCAACGCCGGGGTCACGGACATGAAAGGGGATCGGTCACTCGCACCCCACGCCCAGAGCGACAAGGACATGTACCTCAGGGTGGTGGAAAAACGCGATGACGGCATCGTGGTCAGAGGGGCCAAGGCCCACCAGACAGGCTCCCTGTCTTCTCATGAGATCATCGTCCTCCCCACCCGGGCGATGCGGCAGGGCGACGAGGACTATGCGGTCGCTTTTGCCGTCCCGGCGGATACGCAGGGCCTTATCCACGTGGTGGGCCGATCTTCTTTGGACAGGCGGGAGATCGAGGGCTGCGACACCGGGAACATTTACTACTCCAAGTACTGCCCTACCCTGATCTTTGACGACGTGTTCGTGCCCTGGGAGCGTGTGTTCATGTGCGGGGAAACAGAGTTCGCCGTAGACATGGTCGTGAAGTTTTCCTCTTTTCACAGGCAAAGCCACGGCGGTTGCAAGTCCGGAAAGATAGACTGCATGATCGGGGCGGCCCTGGCCATGATGGACTACAACGGCACCTCCAAGGCGGGCCACCACAAGCAGAACGTGATTGACATGATTCATCGTGCAGAGACGCTTTACGGCTGCTGTCTGGCCTCTTCTTCCGAGGGCGGGAAGCAGCCCTCTGGGACGTATTTCATAGATACGGTACTCTCCAACGCCTCCAAGATCCATGAGGGAAAGGAGATGGCCGAGGCCACCCGGTTGATGATCGACGTCTGCGGTGGGTTTGTAGCCGACCTTCCCTCGGATAAGGATTTTGACAATCCAGAGGTCGGGGGGCTGCTCAAGAAGTACCTCAAAGGGGCCGAAGGAGTGCCGGTGGAAAAGCGCATAAAGATGTTCCGTCTGGTGGAAAAGATGGCCCTGGAGAGCGCGGACACCATCTCGGACATCCACGGCGGTGGATCCCCGGAGGCCCATAGGGTTACCATATTCAGGGAAAGCAACCTGGAGGAGAAGATAAAGGCGGCGAAAAGGCTGGCCGGCATAGAGGATTGATCCCCATGGTTTCAGAGGAGCGCGATAGATACGATGTACTGATCATCGGAGCGGGCGTGGTGGGAAGTGCCATAGCCCGAGAGCTCTCCAGGTATCGCTTGAAGATCGCTGTACTGGAAAAGGAGCTCGATGTCTCCATGGGCACCAGCTCCAGAAACAGCGGCGTGCTCCACTCGGGCATCCACTACCGGCCGGGCAGCCTCCGCGCACGCCTCAACGTCCAGGGAAACCGGATGATGAAGGACCTTTGCAGGAAGCTAAAGGTTAAGATTCAGCATCTGGGCAAGCTGACCCTGGCCCAGGACGAGACTGACTTGGAGACCCTATACCGCCTAAAGGAGCAGGGGGAAGCCAACGGGGTCCCGGGATTGGAGATCCTGACCCCTGAGGAGATGCAGAAAAAGCAGCCCGGGGTGGAAGGCATCGCCGCCTTGTGGTCTCCTACCACTGGCATCATCTGCCCCTATGGGCTCACCATAGCCTTGGCGGAAAACGCACTGGCCAACGGGGTTTCATTTTTTCTCGGCCGGGAGGTGACCGGGATCAGTCGAGAGCAAGGCGGGTTCCGGGTGAGGACGGCGGCCGGGGAAATTTTTGAGACCGGGGTATTGGTCAATGCGGCCGGTCTCTTCTCTGACCGGATCTGTCGAATGGTGGGAGTCGATGATTACCGAATCTACCCCTGCCGCGGGGAGTACCTGATCTTGGACAAACGGTTTAAGGGAAGCCTCTCGGTCCTGGTCTATCCGGCCCCCAGAAAGGGCGGCGCAGGCCTGGGCATCCACTTGACCAACACAGTGGACGGGAACATCCTGATCGGGCCGAGCAACGAGTACGTGGACAACCCTGAGGACGTCGCCTGCACTCCGGATATTCTGGCCTTGCTGAAACAGGAGGGCCGAGGGCTTCTGCCTGGGATCTCCGGGGCTGATGTGATCAGGAGCTTTTCCGGCCTGAGGGCCAAGCAGGCCCCGCCCGAGGTCGGCGGATTCAAGGACTTTGTAGTGGAGCGGCGGAACGACGTTCCCGGCTTCATCAACCTGGTCGGCATAGAGAGCCCCGGTCTGACCTCCTCCCCGGCCATAGCCCTCATGGTGCGCGATTTGATCTCCGAGCTTCTCCCCCTCCGGAAAAAGAACAACTTCACCCCTGAGCGACCCGGGCGGGCCGGGTCGCTCAGG
>JBKHIW010000122.1:0-6125 GCA_046538465.1 Desulfobacteraceae bacterium
AGGAACCGGTGGAGGTCCATGACGAGCAAGGGCAAGACATTGATCCCCTGGCCGGGATATCCTTCCACATCGAGGAGCTGCTGCATGCCGGCCAGGAGGTTATGGTCCAGGTGTCCAAGGAGCCCATCGGCAGCAAGGGCGCCCGGCTGACCACTCATATTTCCCTGCCCGGGCGTCACCTTGTCCTCATGCCCACTGTGAGACATATAGGCATCAGCCGCCGCATCGAAGATCCGGTTGAAAAGGGGCGGCTCAGGGAAATGGTCAGGGAAATGGCCCCGCCGGACATGGGCTTTATCGTGCGAACGGTCAGCGAAGGCGCGGACAAGGAAAAACTCAAAAGCGAGATGGACTTTCTTCTCAAGCTTTGGGAGACCATTGAGGGCGGCATGAACCACTCCTCGGGGCCGGCCCTCCTTTACAAAGATCTGGCCGTCTCCCTGAGATCGGTGAGAGACCTGTTCACCCGTGAAGTCGACCGACTGGTGATAGATTCGGCAGAGGAATACGAAAATATCGTGTCATTCATCCAGGCATTCGCCCCCGGGCTCCGTCATTCAGTAGAACTCTATGAGGGACCCGACCCCATATTCGACGGATACGGAATAGAGATGGAGGTCTCCAGGGCGCTGGACAAGAAAATATGGTTGAAATCAGGCGGCTATATCGTCATTGAGACCACCGAGGCCCTCACCGCGATAGATGTCAACACCGGGAGCTATGTGGGGAAACGGAACCTGGAGGAGACCATCCTCAAGACCAATCTGGAGGCGGTCAAGGAAATCGCCTATCAGCTCAGGTTGAGAAACATCGGGGGCCTGATCGTTATCGACTTCATCGACATGGAGCGAAAGACGGGAAGGGACCGGGTGTTCACAGCGCTACGGGACGCGATGAAAAAGGACCGGGCCAAGACCCATATTCTTCGCATGTCGGAATTAGGTCTCATTGAAATGACCCGAAAGCGGACAAAGGAAAATTTGAACCGACTTATAGAAGAACCCTGTTTCTACTGCGAGGGCCGGGGGGCCCTGAAGTCCAGACAAAGCATATGCTATGAGATCTTCAGGGAAATGGAAAAGGAGGTCTCCTCGGCCGGAGGGAACGGCGGCGGGAGCGTTTTCTTGAGCGTAAACCCCGACGTCGCCCAATGCCTGAAAGAAGAAGAACAGGAGTCCGTTCTCTATACGGAGAAGCGTATCGGCCGGCGGATAATAATCAATACCCGCCCTGATTTTCACATAGAACAATATTCCTTGAGCACCCAGTGATCGATTGTTTTTTCCCCGCTAACAGGACCGGGCGCTTGATCATTGCGGTCCCGAGCCTTGCGGGCCGGGCAGCCGAGTGGGAAGAGATTGAAAATACGGGCTTCTGGACTAAGTGACGTAGGTCTCAAAAGGGACCGCAACGAGGACGCCTTCTCCGCAGACGAGGCATTGGGGCTTTTTGTCGTCGCCGACGGGACAGGCGCTAATGCAGCCGGAGAAACGGCTGCGAGGATCGCCGTTGACCTAATCAACAAAAGCGTCAGACGGTGGTCAGAAAACGAATCCTCCCTTTATGAGCTCTTCGGGCCTCATGACCACTCCCTCACCCAGAGTGGAAATTACCTCTTGAGCGGAATCAGGCTCGCTAACCGGGTGATCCACGAGCTGGCCGAGGGATATGAACAATACCGCGGAATGGGGGCCGCCGTGGCTGCACTCTATGCAACTCCCTCCCTGATAGCCGCCGCCAACGCTGGAAACAGCCGCATCTACCTGGCGCGGAAAGGGGAATTGGAAATGCTATCCAAGGATCACACCGTGGTGGCCGAGCAGATGGAGATGGGGATGATGAGCGATGAAGAAGCGGCCTCGTCTCCGCTCAAACACGTGCTCACCCTCAATCTCGGGGCCTCCCGGCAGATGGACCCGGAAGTCCAGGAGGCCGAGCTCTTCTCCGGCGACAGATTCCTCCTCTGCTCGAACGGCCTCACAGACCTGGTCTCGGATGACGAGATCCTGGAGGTCATGAGGCGGGAGAAGGATCCAAATGATGTCTGCAGAAGGCTTCTGGACAAGGTACTCAAGAGAGGGGCGCATGATAACACCACCATGGTGGTGGCCCACTTCTCTTGAGTCCCGGCAGGCTCCACGCCCCCGCCCAAGAGAAGCAAGCCCCTCCCTCCGGATCCACCAAGTAAGCTTTTATCCCTTTGAAGCTCCAGGACAGGCAACAGTGATCAGGATTTTTCAGCCCCATCAATGCCCGACCGCTTACATGCTCCTTAGTTATATCCCTGGTGAAGATCAGGCCGGAGTTACGTCGAGGACTTTTGCTGTCTCCTCATCTTCTTTATCTCTGCCAGTCCCTTTTCGATCTCCTCGGCTGAGAACCGCTTCTTGCACCCGGTACACTGATAGATCTCACTGGTATTTCTGTCGTAGATGAGCTCATCAGAGAAGTTGACGTTGTAGAATCGAAGGGAGAAGTTGTAGATCCGCTTGAAGTCTATGGATCCACACTCGTCGCACTTAAAATAATCCACGAAGAGCGCCATCCCTTCCTCCTGAAAACAGAATCTGACCCGAGGTCCAGTATTCAGGCTTCTACTCCTTCCGAATCGTTTTTTCAACGCCTTTTTCACACCATCGCCCCGCTCGGCCGAGCCACCTTCCGATTGACCCTAGTATTTCCCCGGGATATATTCGTCAGTGGCAGCCGGCGGCGATGAGGAAGCCGGACCAAGGCCCGGCCTGATTCCTTGCAGGTCTAAATCCGACCGGTGTGAAGGGGATTGAAAGGAGTGAACTTGGAGCCACCGTGCGGATTCGAACCGCAGACATCCTCATTACGAGTGAGGTGCTCTACCAACTGAGCTACGGTGGCTTGGTGCAGAAATATAGCCTTTCATCGGCCCGGTGTCCATGATTTTTCCCGCATGATTCCAGGCCGAAGCACAATGCGCTTCAAAAAGGGGGGTTATTTTGGCTAGATCACCTGAAGACTACTTAGTGTTCCCCCTGGACCTTTCCAGCCTGGACCAGGCCATGGCCTATGTCCGTGCGCTCAAGGACCGGGTGGGCCTTTTCAAGATCGGCCTGGAGCTCTTTGCAGCCGCTGGGCCTTCAGCCGTTCAAGCCGTCCACGATATCGCCGGGCCCAAGGTGTTCCTGGATCTCAAGCTTCATGACATCCCGGAGACCATAAGGAGGGCCTTCCTCGCCGCGAGTATCCATGGGCCCAAGTTCATAACAGTCCACTGCGATCAAGGGGAAGGAATTCTCAAGGAGGTGGCTCAGAAAAACCCGGGAGGCACCATGCTACTCGGCATAACCCTGCTGACCAGTCTGGGTCCTGAGCAGCTCAGGCGCTTGGGTTACAGCGAGGACCTGATCCGCGACTTGCCCGCCCTGGTGGTCTCAAGGGCCCGCCTTGCAATGGAGGCCGGCTGCCACGGCGTCGTATGCTCCGGCAGAGAGGTTGCCGGGGTCAAGCAGGCCCTCGGCCGGGAGATGATATCAGTCACCCCCGGTATCAGGCCTTCCTGGTCCCTGGTCAAAGGGGACGACCAGAAGCGGATGGTCACACCGGCCGAGGCCGTTCGCAGCGGCGCCGACTACATCGTGGTGGGAAGACCGATACGAGACGCCTCGGATCCGGCAGGGGCGGCCTCGAAAGTGGCGGAAGAGATCTCAACCGTGCTCTGACCGGAGTCTGTCCCTGTGTACGGCGGCCAGTGTCACCATGGCCTTGGCCGTCAAGGCTCTCTCCCGGCCGCGCAAGTCATGGACCTCGGATTCGGCCACAAGGATGCCGGAGCCTTCCCTTATCACCCTGGATATGCACTCCAGGCCCTCGCCATAACCGGGCCTCAAAAAATTGATCTTGAACTCAATGGTCAAGATCTGATAGTCCTCCGGCACTATGGTAAAAGCGGCGTAGCCCGCCGTGTGATCAGCCATAGTGGCCATCACCCCGGCGTGTATGAATCCATCCTGCTGGCGGTGTGCATCTCTGATATCGACCCGGGACCTAAAGAATCCCCTGCGGATCTCCTCAGCCCGGAAGCCGCAAAAAGCTATAAAGCCCCGGGAGTAGTCTCGGGCCAGGTATTCGGCGCGTTCAGAGGCGATGTCCGCTCGTTCAATGTCATGATCCATGTCTTGCACCTCCAGGGGCGGAATGGGAAAAATCATTGCAGCGGGGGCGCTCAGTGCTAAAGCTTAGTCCATTGCGCGGTCATGTTCAACCCGGACTCGGCGGTGTCCGGCGCATACCCGCCGCCGGAGTGGGTGTAATGCGTTGACACCCGAGACCGCGTGCGGATATCATTTGAACCCGGTCGAATAACAGGCTCTTCACAGCCGGTGTGCCCCCCGCCGGCTTTGCTGGGCCTTTATAACCCGGCCCCTGGACCGGATCCCGGCGGAAATCATCCCGGGGACTCCAGCAGCCGCATCAGATGGGATATCAGACTCCTTATGGGGTCCTTTTTCACCGGAGAACAGCCGTGCGTCATACAGCTACAGCGGAAGAGATAAGAAAAGGTTTAGTTACAGATGTTTACTTCCAAAGAACGGAGGAGGTTCTCAGGGCAAACGGCCTAAACCCTTGGGTCCGCGCCGAATTCACCTGCAAGGGCCTTCCCGGCGGCTGGCCGTGGGCGGTCTTTGCCGGAGTGGAGGAAGCCTCGGATCTGCTTCTCGAGCTCCCGCTGGAAGTCAGGGCCCTGCCCGAGGGCACTGTTTTTCACCCCTATGTACCGGTCATGGATATCCAAGGCCGATATCTCGATTTCGCGCGTTATGAGACCACTTTCCTGGGCTTATTGTGCCAGGCCAGCGGCGTGGCCACCATGGCGGCCAGGTGTAAAAAAACGGCGGACGGCCGCGTGGTAAACAGTTTCGGCGCAAGACGTCTTCATCCGGCCGTAGCCCCCATGGTGGAACGAAACGCTTATATCGGAGGGTGCGACGGTGTGGCCCTGACGGCGGGCGCGCGTCTTGTGGGGCAGGAGCCCGTGGGAACCATGCCTCATGCCTTGATCTTGATCATAGGCGACACAGTTGAAGCCACACAGGCCTTTGACCGGGTGATCGCTCCTGAAATAAAGCGGGTGAGCCTTATCGACACCTTCAATGACGAAAAGATAGAGGCCCTGAGAGTAGCCGAGGCATTGGGACAGCGGTTGTTCGCGGTCCGCCTGGACACCCCGGGCTCAAGACGGGGGGACTTTTTCAGGCTGGTCGAGGAGGTCCGCTGGGAACTCGACCTCCGCGGATACCGTCATGTAAAGATCTTCCTGAGCGGGGGCCTGGACGAATATCAAATAGCAAAATACAATGCAGTCGCAGACGCCTATGGTGTGGGAACCGCTATCAGCGACGCCCCGGTGGTGGATTTCTCCATGGACATAGTGGAGATAGAAGGTCGAGCCGTAGCCAAGCGCGGCAAGATGTCAGGCTCAAAGCGAGTATCCAGGTGCCCCGTTTGTATGGACCTCTTGGTTACGCCCGAGGGCGGGGAGCCCCCGGGCCATCATTGCGGCATGGAACGCGAGGAGCTATTGACTCCGCTGATCAGCCGAGAGCGCATCTTGAGGCCGCTTCCTTCGGCTGACCAAATCAGGGCCTATGTATTGGAGCAGATGGAGAAGATCGATCTCCAGCTCTAGGCCGCATCCTGTGGACCGGGAATGTCCGGATGGATTGACAAGTGTCCAGGAGACATAGGTTCCAAGTAGAAGACCTGGCCGGCATGCTGGTCTATGCCCTGGGGCATAGGCCGGACGAGTTCGGCCTTGTTCCCGACAGGCAAGGCTACATCCCCCTCAAGAGGCTTCTGCAAGCGATTAGAGAGGAACCGGGGTGGAGCCACTTGAGGGAGGGACACATAAGAGAGGTCATGCTCGGGCCCGGCCGGGAGCTCTTGGAGCTAGCCGGCAACACAATCCGGGCGCATGATCGGCGCTATACCCTGGATTTGGACAAACCGCTCAAGGAGCCCCAGGAGACGCTGCTTTTCACACCGATCAGAAAGCGGGCCCACCCCCATGTATTGGAAAAGGGTTTGAGACTCAGATCTGAGTACTTCCACCCCTTGACACCGGATCGGGACATGGCCGTGCGCATTGGCAG
>JBKHIW010000123.1:0-6072 GCA_046538465.1 Desulfobacteraceae bacterium
TGGTGCTCGACTTCCTCGAGCATCCCGACCTCTCCCAGGATCTATGCCGCAAGTGCTCGGACATGGAGATCCCGGTAGTGGCATCTGGCAAGAAGCATCACATCCGCGGCGTCATCACTCCTCCCACATGATGCGCCCTGTCCAGGCAGGTCAGCCTGGGGCCATACGGAGAGATCTTCGGATCCCCGATCTTCCGGGTCCGCCTGGAAAACGGCCGAATAGCGGAAATCCGCGTCCTGAGGGGCGCCCCCTGCGGGGCTACCTGGGACGCCGCGGCACGCGTCCAGGGGCTTCCAGTGGAAGAGGCCCTGACCAGGCTCGGCCTGGAGACCCAGTTCTTTTGCACCGCCGATCCGGCGGGGTGGGACCCGCTCTACGGCAAGAGCCCGGTCCATTTCGCCGCTGAACTCCACCACGCCGCCCTTTCCCGAAGCATAGAGGCATACCGCGGAACCGGCGAGTAAGCCCCTCCATATTTATTTGTTTACGCAGATAATCTCCGGATGATATAAAGAACGCGTTATCTCCAGACAAAACAACCAACCAAGACCCCCGAGAACAAGGCACTGGAAAGGAGGGTATCCATGGATAAAATACTTAGAATCGACATGGGAGCACCTGGAGGCCCAAAGGCGAACGAGACCCCCTTGGGCGAATACACCGGGCTGGGCGGCAGGGCGCTTACTTCCGCCCTGATTTCCAAGGAGGTCCCCCCCCTCTGTCACCCCTT
Source organism: Desulfobacteraceae bacterium (assembly GCA_046538465.1). Taxonomy (GTDB): domain Bacteria; phylum Desulfobacterota; class DSM-4660; order Desulfatiglandales; family HGW-15; genus CAZYJR01. Next base: position 731 of record JBKHIW010000123.1, read on the forward strand.
GGGAGAGGAAAACAAACTCGTCATAGCGCCGGGGCTTCTCAGCGGCACAATCGCGGCCATGTCCGGGAGGATCTCCGTGGGCTGCAAAAGCCCTCTTACAGGCGGCATAAAGGAAGCGAACTCCGGAGGACAGCCTGCGCAGGTCCTGGCCAGGCTGGGATACGCAGCCATAGTCCTGGAGGGGAAGCCCGAAGGAGACGTCCTGTACAAGATCCTGATCAACAAGGAAGGGGTGAAGATCGCGCCTGACAAGAGCCTCAAGGGCCTGGGCAACTACGATCTGGTGGACAGGATGAAGGCCGAGTACGGGGACAAGATAGCCTGCATATCCATCGGTCCCGCCGGCGAGATGAGGCTCGGCGCCGCCTCGGTCGCATGCACTGACATGGAAGTAAGACCTACCAGGCACGCAGGCCGAGGAGGAGTAGGCGCGGTCATGGGGAGCAAGGGGGTAAAGGTCATAGTGCTGGATGACCAGGGCATGAAAATGAGAGCTCCCAAAGACCCTGACGCCTTCAAGGAGGCTAACAAGCGCTTTGTAGAAGGCCTGAGAAAGCACCCTGTCTCCGGAGAAGGCCTTCCCGCTTACGGGACCAACGTGCTGACCAACGTGATAAACGAGGCCGGGGGTTACCCCACCCACAACTTCTCCCAGGGGCGGTTTGACGGGGCGGCCGCCATAAGCGGCGAAACCCAGGCCGAGACCGAGACCTCCAGGGGAGGCGAGGCCACCCACGGCTGCCATAGAGGCTGCGTGATCCGCTGCTCGGGCATCTATGTGGACAAAGACGGGAATTATCTTACAAAGCAGCCAGAGTACGAGACGGTCTGGTCCCACGGCGGCAACTGCGGGATAGACGACTTGGACGCCATCGCCATGCTGGATCGGCTGGACGACGACTACGGAGTGGACACCATTGAGATGGGGGCCACCATAGGGGTGGCCATGGAGGCCGGCCTCGCCCGGTTCGGCGATGCCGAGGCGGCGATCGATTTGGTAGAAGAGGTGGGCCGAGGGACCAACCTGGGCCGCATACTGGGAAGCGGGGCCGCGGTCACGGGCAGGGTCTTCGGAGTGGAGAGGGTCCCGGTGGTAAAGGGACAGGCCCTTCCCGCTTACGACCCCCGGGCCGTGCAGGGGATCGGGGTGACCTATGCGACCAGCACCATGGGCGCAGACCACACCGCCGGCTATGCAGTGGCCGCCAATATTATGGGAGTCGGCGGGAGTGTTGATCCGTTGAAGCCCGAGGGACAGGTGGAGCTTTCCCGCAACCTCCAGATCACCACCGCTGCGATCGACTCGACCGGGATGTGTCTTTTCATCGCCTTCCCGGCAATGGATCAACCAGAGACCTTTCAGGCCCTGATCGACATGATAAACGCCTTCTACGGCTTGAACCTGACCGCCGAAGACGTGGCCGACCTGGGAAAGAGCGTCCTAAAGAATGAAAGGGAGTTTAACCGCAGGGCGGGCATCGGACCGGAGCAGGACCGGCTCCCGGCCTTTTTCCTCAAGGAGAAGCTCCCGCCGCATAACGTCACCTTCGGGGTGACCGAGGAAGAGCTCGACCAGGTCTTTAATTTCTAACGGACCGGCCCTGAAGTCCGGCAATGCGACCATGAATACCTCCAAGACCCTCCTGGAGCTCCTCCCGGCCGACCGGGAGGAGCTCCTATCAGCGCTCCGCTCCCTGGTCAACCAGGGAGTCGAGTTGGACATACAGACCGGCGGAACGGTAATGGAGTTCCTCGAGGAGCAGCTGGGGCTTGCGCCCGACTATGTGGAAAACAGGATCCAGACCGTCTTTCTGAATGGAAAGCCTGTTGACCGGATGGACCACGCCGCCCTGCGGGAAGGATCGGTCCTGGGCCTTTCCGCCGCCCTCCCCGGTCTGCTGGGCGCGTCATTGAGGATGGCGGGGCCTTATTCCTCTTTGAGGAGCAGCATCACCTATCACGACGAAGACAGCGGCCCGAGCGGCCCCCCGGGGTCCGGGAGGATCACGTTGAAGGCCTTTAATGTGCTGCTCCCCGAGATCACTCCGGTGCTGGCCGAGCGGGGATTCTTGGTGAAAAGGCCCCTATTGGCCGGATGGCTAAAGCGCGAGGCGGAGCGCATCAAGCGCTCCGTGGAGGCGGCCGAGGTGGACGGCAAGCCCGCAGCCCCGGGGGAGCTTCACCTTCGCTCCTGGGACGGCCCTGGGGAGGTCATGCTGCGGATGAAACAAAAAGGCGCAGAGGGGCCCGCCTTGCACTAGCCTCCGGCCACCGGAGGAAAAATCCCCACCCGATCCCCCTGCCTCAATCTTTTGTCATGGGAGGCGTGGACTCCGTTTACAAAGATCACTTTAGCCATATCCGCGGGCACCCCCAGGCGCCCCAGCAGGTCGCCTACGGTCGTCTCTTCGGGGAGCTCCATCTCCGCGGCCCCGGTGCCCTGGGGCGAATACTCCGACAGGGAGGCAAAGAGCCTCACCTCCACCTTCATGCGTATCCCACCTCCGGGGAGAGCTTGACATAGGTCTTCTGGAAGGTGCCGCTTCCACGCGCCACCTGGCGCCCCTTCTGATCCAGTATCCGGGACTCGGCCACCAGAAAGTTCCTGGACCGGTGAACCACCTCGCCTATGCACCGGAGGAAGCCTTTGGATACGGCCCGGGTGAAGTGTACGTTGAACTGGGTGGTGATGTGCAAATTCCTTACCAGGGAGCTGCAGGCGAAAAAGGCCGCATCGTCCATAAGCTTGAAATAGACCGAGCCGTGAACCGACCCGGCGCCGTGAAAGAAATCCCTCCTCACCTCCAGCTCCAACTCGGCTGTTCCCTTGGATATGGATATGGCCGCTCCGGAAACCTGATTGCACGGAGCGGAGGCGTACATCCGCTCCAGTCTTCTGTAGTGCTCCTCTTCGTTCATATTATCTCCTGCCCGCCGCAAGCAAAGATTAGGATCAGGCGGTGATCTGCACCCTGGAGAATAGGTCGGTCCATCCGTGGTGTCAAGCCGCCCGGCCTTGATTCCATGTCCCGCGGGCGGTATAAGGGAGTTATGAGACCACGTCGACATGGGCCGGAGGGGAGCGATGAAACCAAAAAGCCCCAAACTGGAGGAGCTTCGCTGGAAAGCGGGCCGCGGCCTCGACTACCTGCAGCGGGACATCTGGCGCGTCCACCTTCGGGAGCTTCCTAGATTCCAGGCCTTAATGATCCGACACCTCAGGGTGATGATCCTTACCTTCAGGGGCCTGATCGAGGACCGCTGCCAGCTCAGGGCCTCGGCACTCACCTTCTACTCCCTGCTTTCCATAGTACCTGTCCTGGCCATGATCTTCGGCATAGCCAAGGGATTCGGCTTCGAAAAAACCCTCAGGACCATGATTCTGGAGCGTCTGGAAGGGCAGGAGCAGGTGGCGCTCCAGGTAATAGATTTCTCCCACGCACTCCTGGAAAACGTAAAAGGCGGGCTGGTTGCCGGGGTGGGGATCCTGCTCCTCTTCTACACCATAGTGAAGATCCTCTCCCACATAGAAAACGCCTTCAACGACATATGGGGCGTTAAGACGCCGCGCACCCTGGGCCGAAAGATAACCGATTACCTCTCCATGATGCTTATCTGCCCGTTTTTATTCCTGCTCTCAAGCGCCGCCACGGTGATAATCGCCAGCGGAGTCAAGCTGGTGATGGAAAAGATTGCCCTCCTCGGCGCACTGAGCCCGGTGGTGATGCTTTTCCTGAACTTCCTGCCCTTTTGCGTACTATGGGTGCTTTTCGCCTTTGTATACATGTTCATGCCCAACACCCGGGTGCGGTTGACTTCAGCGGTCTTGGCCGCGGTCATAGCAGGGACCGCATACCACGTCTTCCAATGGGGTTATATACAGTTCCAGCTCAATGTAAGCAGATACAATGCCATCTATGGGAGCTTCGCCGCCCTTCCTCTCTTTTTCATATGGCTACAGATAAGCTGGCTTATCGTGCTCTTCGGCGCCGAGATCTCCTTCGCCCATCAAAACGAAGACACCTATGAGTTCGAAGAGGACTGTCTCAGTGCAAGCCGCGCATTCAAGCGGCTCCTCTCCCTGAGGATAACCCACCTGCTGGTCAGGAACTTTACCGAGGGCGCCCCGGCATGGACTGCCAGGCGCATCTCAGAGCACCTGGGGACGCCGATACGGCTGGTAAATCTCCTGGTCCACGAGCTGGTCGAATGCGGGATCTTTTCCCAGGCCGTCTCTGCGGACGACCGGGAGCCCGGATACCAGCCCGGGAAAGATCCGGACTCCTTGACCCTGCAATACGTTATAGATGCCTTGGACGAGCAGGGAACAAACGAGGTGCCCGTAGCAAGGACTCCCGAGCTGGAGCGGATCGAGGAGAGTCTGAAGACATTCTCCCGGCTCCTGGAGGCCTCCCCGGCCAATAAGCTGCTCAAGGAGTTGTAAGGAATGAAAATGGTTACATTCGAGTCTTCAGACCTCATCCGGGCGGATCGAGATGTCCGTTAAGGTCGTGGATGCTTCCCCAATCGGGGCCTTGCTTTTCGGCCGGCCCGAAGGCCCGAATATCGCCCGTCGGCTCATATGCCTGGGACCGGGAGCTAAAGATCCTTGCAGCCGGCGGACTCACCGAACCAAGCCCGGCGAGAATCCTCGGAGAAAACGCGCGCGAATTCTTCATGCTGCAAACTTGATCCTTTCAGCGCATGGGATGAATTTCATGCAGTGAGGGTCTGGACCTCTGACGGAATCCTGGTGAGAACCAGCTCCTTGAGGTCGATCTTTTTACTGGCATTATCAATGTCTATTCCAGTGATGTTTCCATCGGCATCGTAGTCCAAGACGATGCCCTCCGAAATCTCCCTGCTCTCAACGCTCGGCTTTGAGGAGAGATCGATATAGAGGGAGTCTGTGTCTCTATAGTAATTCAACTTCATCCCTTAAATCCCCTGTCCGGAAATGCGTTGTGTATCGTCCTTTTGTCCCGGAGCGTGACTACGCGAAGGATGCGTCCTTCGAGTTCCGGTATCCTGCCCCAAAAACGGAAACGGTTGTTTTCTTGTGGTTCGACCCTAACGGGATGTTCACAGACGCTGATACACCACTCCTTTTTCAGATAAGGGCGCTTACGCAAGACTTCATTCTCAAAGTAGTCAGTGAACTTGTACTCACTCATGAATTATATATTACGCCATATCCCCGTGGATGGAAACATTTCTTCAAATCAGAGGAACCGGATGGTCATGCCCGGGAGCGTGGGTTTCTCGTTGACACCCAAAGATGTCTTCCGCTACCCTGCTACTCAAAAGGTAAGTTCCTATCACGAAAAAGCAGGTTCCTATCA
>JBKHIW010000124.1:0-6056 GCA_046538465.1 Desulfobacteraceae bacterium
GTAACCCCTTGAAACTATTAGGGCAGATAACCAGCTCAGGGGCTTTTTGCAACTCAATCAGGTTTTCATAAGGTTTTCATATGCCCGTTCTGCCGGCTTAAAATACGAAGCGTTTGATTTAAATGTACCCAAGTTTCATGCCAGGCTGGATGAATGCAATTCTGTTTAATCCAACATATTGATTTATCTATCATTATTCAAGCTCGAAAGGTTGGTGGGAGAGGGCCGGCTACCGCGAAACAACGGTCATATATGGCGAATGGTCAAATTCAACCACGGCCTTGGCATCATTTAGTAGAGCCGTCTCTGCTCACATTATATAGAAAGGTATATTCTAATATGGGTCCCGCCAGCATGTCCTTTCTTGAAAGGGTCTAGACGGCGGTTTTTCTTCCCTTTTCGTCGACCTTCTTCCCCCCGGTTGCGATGAGGATGGCGGCAGCGATCTTTTAATCATTCAGCTTATAGATGGCTTCCCCGAAGATTTTTTGCTGTAACTGTCTTTGAGAAATTTCCCAACTTCATCAGGATCAGACAGGATATGCGTGTCGCCGGGAAAGAGCTGTCTCTCGCCCTGATTCGGCAAGGGGTGCATGAAGGCGGCTCCCGCGGGATCCATGTCTATCCGATCCCGGGGGAGCCGCCCGAAAAAGGTTATCAGAAGATCGGGGCCAGCTCCACCCTGCGGTTCTTGGCCATGTTACCGGCGGAATCGTTGGGTGCGGCGGGCCTGGATTCGCCATACCCCTTGGCCTTGAGACGGTCGGCATCTATCCCGGCCCTGACGATATAGTCGAGGACGGCCTGGGCCCGCCTCTCGGAAAGCTTCTGGTTATAGGCATCCGAGCCTTTGCTGTCCGTATGACCCTGGATGTCCACCTTGAGGTTGGGGTTCTGTTTAAGGACCATGATCACCTCTTGGAGTATCGGATACGCTGTGGGCTTGATATCCGACTTGTCGTAATCGAAATAGACCTCTTCCAAAACCCAGCAGCCTTCATGATTCACAGTGGCGCCAGTGGGCGTCCCGGGGCACTTATCCTGGTAATCAGGGACACCGTCGCCGTCCGTATCCAGGGGACAGCCCACTTCATCCACCTTGACGCCGCGGGGCGTATTCGGGCACTTGTCCAGGTGATCAGGCACCCCGTCGCCGTCGCTGTCCAGCGGTTCTTCGGATCCCTCGGCAAGGAAGACCCGTTTCACAAAGTCGGCCATGCCTTCGGGAGACATGATGTCATCGGCGTTCACGCTGAAACCGCACCCGCCGGCCTGCGCCACCTGATTCATGAGCTGGACTCCGGCCGGGTTGTCGCCGACCATCACGGGATAGATGCAGATCCGGTCCCCGAAAGAGCTTTTGAGCTTTTGCGCAGAGACCACGGAGGATGTATCCGTCTCCAGGCCGTCGCTGATGACGATCAGTGCTATTTTTCCGGGCGCGGATTGGAGGTCGCCACTGCTGGCGTCTATTGACGCGGTCAGGGGCGTCATTCCACCGCCGGTGATCGGCCCTGCAGCTCCATCCAGGCTCCCTTTGGCATAATCCGTCATGCCGTAGACGAGCCGGGTGCCGGTGCTGAAGTTCTGCCCCAGGGTTCGAAGCCCGGAGGTCAGTTTCAGGTCGGGAATGGTCCGATCCATGCGGCTGATCACATCCTTGGCCAAGTCCACCTTGCGATTCCCGTCAGTGGAGCCGTACATGGTACCCGAGGCGTCGAGGACCACCAGGAAGCTGTCCACGTCCTGAACGTATTCCCCAGACTGAATAAGCGGGTTGAGGTTTTGAGGGATGAAATCATGGGTCTTGGTGGCAGGCGCGCCGGCGCAGCCGCCCATTACGGCGGCAACGACAATAGTGGTGAGAACACATAGGACGCTTTTTGTCTTCATACGATTCCTCCTTGCGAATCGGCACCGGAAAAAATTGCTGAACCCGGTGGCCTATTAGAGTTGTGATTGTAATGTTCCTTTGGTCCGCTTTATGACTTCTCTCTGGCACGATATGCCGAGTTTACATCCCGCTATTTTGGCTATCAACTTTGACGGAGTTGCAAAAAGCCCCAGACCCGGTTATCTGCCCTAATAGTTTCAAGGGGTTACGAGGTTCCCAGCGGCGGTGGAGCGGGTTTTTGCGAGACCGTCAACTTTGATGGAGTTGCAAAAAGTCTATAAAAAATCATCCCCCCTGGAATTCCATCGGGTTAAAAGTTTGTCGTCTGCAACACCGGTCATTGCGATCTATCCGTAAGAACAGCTCTCTCCTGTTTTCGATCAAATCCTTATCAATTCTATACTTTAGTTATTCAATCTTTGTGCCGGACTCCGTGCATCTACTATAACACCCTCATCCTCCTGATATGTAAGCGTAATCGGCTTAAAGAAATTTTCAGAGCGGTGTTCACGGCCATTTGGAAATAGTTATATTTGACCTTTGGTTATATCCGACCATTTTTGGAATGCTATCCCGCTTGGGCTTCGGGTGTGTAGTGTCATGAATCGGCGAAAACTACGGCATATCAGGATGTTAACGGTACTCCGGAAATTAGGCGTGTGTCTACAGAGTTTGGGCGATTTTTGAGGCCGATTCGAGCTGACCGATTAAATACGGTGGCTCGATTCTTTTCGATTTCAGGCTGTTATAAACACGGGCGATGATTTCTTTCCTGCGGTAGAGCTTGTAGGCAATCGTAGAAAATCGGTAGGGTGGGCCTCAGCCAAGCCGGTTGCCACATTCCATGACCCGGCTGACTGGAATCACCCCTGCCGAAACCAAGATCTCAAAATCCTCGGGGGAAGATCCTTGCCCCAACGACCACGAGTATGACGAGTAACGATGGTCTCCAAAATGACCTTGATAGACGACTGAAACCACGGCCAATGCGTATCCGGCCTCAACCGATGAACACTACCGCACTCCTTGCAGTACAGACGCCGAATAAAGACTTCCACACCCGAGGAGCTCAGATGGCCGGGCACAAAACCGTGTCCCCAAAAACCACTACCGTAGACAGAACAAGCCGAAGGACGAGGCCAATTGCAGATCCGCTCGAGGTGGAGGTCGGCCGTCTATTCCACTCTCAAGTTTTCCCACTCTGTAGTCGATACCTTGATAAGAAGTCCTACACAGGGGAATCGAGTCTATGAACGCACAACCAGCGGACCTTAGCGGAGAGGGGATGAGGGCCCGCACCTCGCCGCAGAGGTCCATCCAGAAGGTGGCGGTCCTCTTTACCGACGTGGTTGCATCCAGCCGCTATTTCAAAGAGAGGGGAGACCTGGCCGGCAGGGAAATGCTGCGCCGGCACCAGGATATCGCCTCACGGCCGGTCCTGGAGCACGGAGGAGAGGTGGTCAAGGTGCTCGGCGACTCGGTCATGGCCTATTTCATCCATCCGGAGGAGGCCCTCAAAGCAGCTATAAAGATCCAGGAAGGGTTCAAAAAGCATAATGGTAACAGGAGATCAAATGATCAGATACATGTCCGTATTGCAGCCCATTATGGCGATGGAATTATAGAAAACAGTGATGTATACGGCGATGTGGTCAACACCGCAGCCAAGCTGCTCCCCCTGGCCAAGGGAGACCAGGTCCTTGTCTCAGGCGAGCTCAGGGAAAGGGTCCGGGGCCTGACCTGGGCCGCGTTCGAACCCTTGGATGCGGAAGCGACCAAGGGGGTGCTGGATAAGCTGAGCATTTTCCGTGTCGGGTGGGACCAAAACGCAGACCTGGTCCCATCCCTCAGCACTGTGGTGGTTTTCAGGCCGGCGTGGAACCTGGCTGCGGGGTCGTTTAAAATGGCATGGGAAGGCCTTCTCGAAAAGAGGAAGGTCCTCTGGCCCAAGATGCCGTCCAGGCAGGCGGTGCTCCCGGACGGCTGTTTGATCCTCTACCTCAAGGACGCTGCAGCCGCCCCCATCCTGGCCCAGTACGGAATCGATTACCTTAGGAAGGAGCTGGGCCGGGACGCCCTGCCCTTCCTTCCTGTTTTCACTGTTATCGACACCGGCCCGTTTCTCAGGGCGGGCAAGCCGAGTCTGGAGTGCATGAACGGCCGCTGGGAGGGAATTGCACCAGGCGAGGTACATATATCACCGCACGCCCTTGAGGCCACCATTATACCCGAAGGATTCTCGGTTGAGCCGCCTGCAGGGGCTCCGGCCGAAGGCGGCTTCCACAGGCTGGTAAAAAAGGATGAGGGTCAAAATCAACCCGGGGTCCTATTCCTTTACCAGGCGGCCATGGATCGGGGCCGACACCCTCCTTGCTTTTACTGCGGGGACCGGCGGCACCAGCCGGCCGAGTGCCCTTCAAAGCATCTGCCGGAGACAACCTACGGGCTGGATCGTCTGGGGTATTATCCTATTGATCATATCAATGAGCTTTTCCTCGAGTTCCTGAACAGAGGAGGAGCCGAGCCCGGAGGCCGGCCGCAGGAGGCGGAGGCCCGAACCAAAACGCCGCATGATCTCGCCTTTCAAGCATACTTTGAGCTGAAGCGCGTCTATCAATTGAGATTTCTACGACTGATTTGGACATCTGATGCAGAGGACTGGGATAAGCTGGAGACAACCAGGGATGAAAACGAAAAAGGGGGGCTTGTCTGGATAGGGCAGGACTGCATCCGCGTATCCAATCTCCACCAGGCCGAGACGGTCCTAATGGACGCCCAGGATAGATATCCTGATGATTACCGTACGCACTGCGCCCTCGGCTTCTTGTACGTGGAAAAAAACAATCTCTCCCGAGCCAAAAGGCATTTTGACCAGGCCCTGGAACAGGCCGACACCGTCCCCAAAAAGATATTCGGCCACTTCCTTTTGGCAAGGTGTTTTGAGCTGGAAGGCGAGCTGCGAAAGGCCGAGGAACATATAAAAAGAATCCTGTTTTTCGATCCGAACTGCCAGGAGGCAGCCTACCAAGAGGCGGTCTATAAATTCAGGAAAGGGAAGGACGTCGAGGCCCTTAGAAGAGTGATAAAGCTGGCCGAGGGCAACCGGCGGTATTTCATGGTGGCACTGATAGACCCGGAGCTGAAGGCGGTCAGTGACAAGGTTCATCCGGAGTTAGCAAAACTGCTGGATCAAGCATGCAAGGGAGCAGCGGCCCTGCGCGAGCAGGCTCAGGAGGAGCTCTACGAGATGGAGCGGCTCCTGGGAGCGGGCGACGGCTCACTGGAGACCCCCCGCTCGCATATGGCCAAGATCAAGGAGCTCTCCACCGCTCAAAGCTATTTCAGTTGCCTGGATGTCATCCACTATGCAACCGCCTTGATCCGAAGCGCCCGGAGAAGCCAAGAGCAGAGCAGGCTTAAGCTCACCGGTCTGCACATGCAGCTGGCCCCGCGCTTGGAGAAATGCAGGGCCTTTATTGAGGGCTATTCTTATCCTTCTCTCCTGGGGTCGCTTCCCGGGGAAGTCGCCTCTATCCAATCAAGAGTCCAGGAGCTTCGGCAAATCATAAGGGGCGATATACTGGAGCGGTTCAAGGAGGCTTTCACTCAGGCCCAGGCCCTCTCGTCCGACCTGGATTCGTGTGAACGGAAAATGAAGCGATTAGCCGGATGGGAGCAGGCGATCCGTATAGGCCTGGATTTTGGAAAAAAGGCCCTACTCCTGGAATCGGTCAACGTGGTGGTCGCTCTCTTGTTGTTCCCTCTACTCGGACACTACTTGAGCTTCTTTGTGCCGGGTTTGGACACTACACCTGACAGCATATGGTCCTATCAAAAAGGGGTCCTTGCCTTCGGCGGAGTTCTCGGCCTGGTGCTTGCCGGGGTATTGACCGCCAGGACGCTGAGCGAGACATGAAACCGGCAAAATCCTCAAATAGTAAGAGTCGCGCTCTCCGCATCATAATACTTTGAGAAAAGGGCCGGCCTGCCGGAAAAGACGTTGCACGAGGAAAGAACGTAATCGGCCACCTCCAGCCTGGTGTCATGATCCAGAGCATTGAACCGCTCTGCGAAGTCCCCGTCACCCTCCACCGCCTCCAGGGCTTGCCATATCTTCCCGGGCGGCATCTCAGGCGAGATTTCCACCTCAGGCGCCTCGTCC
>JBKHIW010000125.1:0-6031 GCA_046538465.1 Desulfobacteraceae bacterium
TACAAGCTGACCTATCTGGGCCAGAAGAAGCCCGTCACGGTGTCGTTCGAGCGGATCAAGGAGGAGATAGACAATTCACGGCTCGCAGGCTGCCCTCTGCCCCTGCTGGCGGACTATCGGGATTCCTTCGGTTTTGTTTTGGGCACCCTCAATGTCTTGAGGGAGATCAAGGACGGGACATACACCGCAGCGCCCGAGGTATTCATGACCCGCCTGCGTCAGCCCTTTGAGAACAAGAGGCGGCGGTACCCCGGCCTGAATGACGTTCTGCATCTGATGAACGGGGCCAAGCGCCTGGAGCGGATCAGGTCCCACCTCAACCCTGACCGGATAGAGGGTCCTGTCACCCCCATACTCAGGCATTTGGAGATCTTGCCCTTTTTCGGATTGACCGTCGGGGAGCTGAAGGAGATTTATCTCATCGTGGTGGGGCATACCCCCATGGGCAGGGTCCTTTCCGGCAAGATGACCGAGAAGGCGTTAAAGTCCTTGTCCGACCGTGCCAGAAGAGAAGACCCTGTGCGGGCCTTGAATCTCCTTCGGTACTGCAGGCTGATGACCATGGCCGAGACGGTGTCTTCCAGGGGCGCGGAACTCAGGCAGGAGCACCTCTCCGAGCTCTTTGATCTCTACGAGTCGCTGGTAAGGGTGGTGACCAGCCGCGACATGGACTGGGACCGGCTGCTGGACGAGAAGATAAGCCAGATGGGCGGCATCCACAACATGATCGTGCGCAAGGTCCTCAAGCTTATGGACCTGATGGATCATTACCAATTCCTGGACAGCTGGGAAGAGCTCCGGCACAAAGGGGAGATGGAGAAGGAGAGCCTGGCTGACTATGACCCGGTAAAGCTTCAGAAGATACAGAACATAATCCGGCTTATCGATACCATAGAAGAGTTCGAGGGGCGTTTCCTCAAGGACGATCCCTTGGAGGCGCCGATCTTTTACCGAAAGTTCCTCAACGTCGAGTTTCATGGAACCGGGCATCTGTTCGAGCGAATGGACAGCCGTTTGGCCTTCATCCTTCTGTGGATTGCAGTTAAAGTGCTCAGGGGGGAAATCGTCAATTTTAACCCCATACTGGGAGATTCAGGGGGTTCAGAACAGGGGATAGGTTTGAGGCGGGTGCAGGAAGAGGCGCGTGCCGTGAACGTGGATTATCTTGACCTGGAAACCCTGAGCAGGTTCAGCAGGCAGTTGTACGCCGACGGGACCGGGTTTATTATGGGGACCGGGTTTCAACTTCGGATCGATCCCGAGACCCAGGCCCTGGACCTCGGATACGTGGACCTGGACGAGGTCATGGAGCGGTTGGAGGAACTGACCGAGTCCTTCGCCGGGACCAGGATTTCCAGAATCCCTCCGGAGACGCTGGAGGAATTCGATCGGCACTTCTCCAGCATGGACTCGTTTTATTTGAACCACTTCGGTATGGTGGGCTCATCAGGGGGGCGCTGGAAAGAATACCGGTTCCCCCAGCGTCAGAGGGCGTGGCTGAGCAAGGCGACGGCCCTGCGGGAGGATATCCGTGAGGGTTTCGGGCGTGCCTTGTTTGTGCCCGAGGATATACACGACGATTTGGCCCTGCTCCATCATCATGCGCACAGCCTGTTCGGCTTTTTGCTTCCTGAGGTATGCGCCCTCGCCGATTCGGATCTGACAGGCCACTCATACCTCAATGCCCCACCCATAGATTACATACTTACCAATACCAGGAAGCTTCAGGCCCTGATACGCCGCGAGCGTCGGGAGTTCCAGGACGACAAGCTCCTCCATGAACTGGCCCAGCGCGAGTTCGGTCCGATGACCGCGGGCACGGTGGGGCTGAATCAGGGTCAGATAACCGAGCTTGAAGACATGGTCGCCCGCCTGAGGAGGACCGCTCCTGTTTTCGAGGCCCTGGTCAAGTCCTTTGTGTTTCAGGACCTCGGCCGTGTGCAGGAATTGAGGCGGAAGCACAGGGACGGGCTCCACCCGGCGGATCACGCCCTTTCCGGTGCGATATTCCTGGAAAAAGAAGGAATCTCTCAAAGGTACGGCATGGAGCCTGCCGCCGGGGCCTTTTTGGCTAAGTTGGTGCGGTATCACGATTTCATGCATCATATCCTGCGGGGGGAGTTTTCGCCCCACGCCCTGAAGGAGGTTGTGGCGCTAGGGGACAAGGGCCTGTTTGACGCCTTCTTTGTCAACTCGGTAATCATGCTCCTTTCCCTGCGGGAGGACCTGATCCTGGAGGACCTGGCCGAAGATCTCTTCAATATACGAGAGCTCTGTCACAGGGTCATGGACGGCGAGAGCACGCTGGAGGATTACTTCGAGGGAGTCTACGCCAGGCTGGGCCGGCTGCAGCAGGCACTGGATCAGTATCAGGCACTGGGTTTGCCCGAAGGTGCAACCCCGGCTTCGTTTTTGGATTCGTGGGAGCAGGGCGAGGCAGGGTCGGAAAACTCCGAGGCTGTGTCTATCGGCCGCAAGGCGGCTTCCACAGAACGTATCTTCAAGTTGAGGGGCATAAAATACGTTCAATTTCCTGATCTGGTCAGGCTGATGCTGAAGATCCCCCTTCGATTCATTTACAAAAAGCGTGGATTGCAGGGCATCGGTTATCCAAGCTTCGAAAGGGAGCTCTACGAGGCCTACCGCGTGTACAGGAGCTTGGAGCGGCTGCCGGATCCGGGCCGTGACTTCATTTTGGATTGTTTGGCGGGAGATTCGGTGAGACTCTTTGGTTTTGAGAACGTGAGCGGATACCTTTCCTATGACAATCAGGTAAAGATACTTCTGGTGGCCCTTATGGGGGCCTGCCGGGTGGAAGAGGCCGCGGGCGCCCCGGTGAGCGTGAGCTTTTTGGAGTTGATGGGGAAGATCGGGCGCAGGTACGAAGCCCTCAACCACACCTTGAATGACTTTTCGTGCAAGGAGCTCTGGGAGGGGGATGACTTCCCGGCCTTGTTTATGCGTTCCGGGACCGGGCTCCTTCTCCGCCTGGACAAGGCCTCGGGGGTCGTGGTGGTTGATTTTATAGACCAGGTAAATGTGAAGAAGAGGATCTCCTACATGCGCACCATAAGCGAGCTGGACCAACTAAAGAACTACTTCCATTACAGTCTCAGATTCCTTCGAAAGATACCGTTTTATACCGAGGACTATGAATGCGAGCTGGAAAAGGCCTATGAGAGCAGACATCACGAGATAACGGATCTAATGCTGACCGGGGTAAAGTCGGAGATGGACCGCCAAGAGGACTTCGCGGAGATTAATAACAGATACGAGGAGTTGATGGAGCGGTCCCTGGATATCGGGTTCACGGAAGAGCAGAGGAGCAAGCTGCGCGACCTCTATGAACTGCGAAAGGACGAACTCAAGAGGAAGAAGCTCGAAGAGATCTCGAGGCTGCTTCAAGTGATCAATGACCCGGTCGAGCTCCGCGACTATTGGGACGATATCAAGTGGTATCTCTATTACAATCGTCCTTATTTGGGAAAGGAGTTCGAGAACATGATAGCCCGAAATTTTGATGAAGCCATGGCTCGGATTCAGGGAGCGGCGGCGAGTGATTGAGCGCCTTGGCTTGACAAGGTTCGGCCGGTGGCTATTTTTTTAAAAGATCAACGAATCAGGGAGAATGAAAATTATGGGAAATTGGTTCAGAACCACATTGCTCCTGGGGGTGCTAACCCTCCTGATAGTGTGGATCGGTCGTCTATTCGGGGGTCAACAGGGAATGATCCTTGCCTTTGTTTTGGCCTTGGGGATGAACTTTTTCAGCTACTGGTACTCGGACAAGATTGTGTTGAGGATGTACAGGGCCGGGGAGATCTCCGAGAAGGATCACCCCGAGCTCTTCGGCATAGTAGGCCGGCTGGCCGAGCGGGCCGGAATTCCCATGCCCAGGGTCTTCATTATTCCGGAAAAATCCCCCAACGCGTTCGCCACGGGCAGGAATCCTGAAAACGCCGTAGTGGCGGTGACCGAGGGGCTTTTGGAGCTCATGGACCCCGATGAAGTGGCGGGTGTGCTGGCGCACGAGATAGGCCATATCAAGAATCGAGACATTCTCATCGGTTCCATTGCCGCCACCATGGCAGGGGCCGTCATGATCCTGGCCTCCATGGCAAGATGGACGGCCTTCCTGGGCGGCGGCTCCGATGATGAGGAAGGAGGCCTTGGGGCCGTTGGCCTGATAATTATGTCCATTCTCGCGCCTCTTGCCGCCATGCTGGTGCAAATGGCCATATCCCGGTCCAGGGAGTATCATGCGGACACCAGCGGGAGTAGGCTCCTCGGGGAACCCGGACCCCTGGCCGACGCGCTGGAGAAGCTGGGGGCATACTCACGGAGGCTGCCGATGCAGGCGCAGCCGCAGACGGCTCACATGTTCATTGTAAATCCCTTGAGAGGAGGAAGCGTGGCCAACCTGTTTTCCACTCACCCTCCACTGGAGGAGAGAATTGCGCGCTTGCGCGGCGCCTCCACGGCGGGGTCCTCTCCGAATGCGGGCCGGGAAGGTTCGTCCGGAAAAGAAAGGGCGCGTGAGTCGTGGGATCGGATCTCGGGCTGAATCTCGGCGTCTTGGGAAAGGAGGAGCAGGAGGGGGCCACATGAACGGGGACGGCGAAGGAATCACCGTCCGGCACATGAGAATCGAGCATCTTGCGCCGGTATTTCATCTCGGTGAGAAGCTTTTTACCCTGAAAGAATCTCCGAGCCTTTACCGGACATGGGACGAGTACGAGGTAATAGATATTTATCGCAATGACCCGGAGTCCTGCCTCGTGGCGGAAAAAGACGGCCGGGTGGTCGGGTTCGCCCTGGGGACCGTGATCGATAAACGCAACTCACCCCGCAAATACGGCTATCTCGTCTGGTTCGGCGTGGATGAAGAGCTCAAGAGCCACGGTATCGGCAGACGGCTCTTCGCCAGATTCCGGGAAGTGATGGAAAAGGCCGGGGTGCAAATGCTCCTGGTGGACACGGAAGCTCGGAACGAAGACGCCCTGAGGTTCTTCGAGAAGAGCGGGTTCAGCTCGCCACAGGACCACGTGTATCTCACCTTGAGGCTGGAGAAGGGCGCCTGATGGAGATTCGGCGGGCCCTAATGCTCTGGAGGGGCGATACATGAGTGCGGGAGCCGGGGTGGACAGGAGCCGCTTGAGAGATTTGCTCCGTTCGCTTATCGACATATACAGCCCCTCGGGCAAGGAGGGCGAGGTGGTATCCTTCCTGGACTCATACCTTCGCGCCCAGGGGCTGACTGTTCTGCGCCAGCCCGTGGAAGAAGACCGGGACAACCTGGTGGTGCTTCCCAAGGGGACGGAGGCCAGGCTGGTCTTGTTGGGCCATGTGGACACGGTGGCAGCCTTTGATTATGACGAGTACCGCTGCGAAGAGGCAGGAGATGAGATAAGGGGCCTGGGCGCGGCGGACATGAAGGCGGGTTGTGCGGCCATGGTGGAGGCCTTGTTGGCGGCTGCGGAGAGGATCGAGGCACCCGCGGCCCTCGCCCTGGTGGTGGGGGAGGAGGAGACTGGCGACGGCACCACGGCCTTGATGGAGGACTACAGTTTTTCCTGGGCCGTAGTGGGCGAGCCCACTGATCTGGTGCCCTGTCTGGGCCATTACGGCTACATAGAGATGGAGCTGGTGACCACGGGCCGCCGCGTGCACGCCTCTCTGGCTGATCAAGGCTATAACGCCGTCCGCAGCATGCTTCAAGTCCTGATGGGGCTGAGCTCCCACCTCGAGGATTCCCGACGGGATGTGATCTATAACATACGGGATATGACCAGCTCCCAGGCCGGGTTCGCCGTGCCCGACCGATGCGAGGCCGCAGTGGATTTGCACCTGCCTCCCAAGGCCTCGGTGGGCGAGATGGTTGCCGAGCTGGAGGAAGTGGTCAGCCGGTGCCTCCCGGAGGGCGCCTCACTGAGCGACGTATTGAACTACTCCACCCTGCACGCCGGCTATGAGATCCCGGACAGGGGATGGCTCCCGGACACACTGAAGAAGGTTTACAGCAGACGCCGCC
>JBKHIW010000126.1:0-6018 GCA_046538465.1 Desulfobacteraceae bacterium
ATGGACAACAGCATCGACGCCGGAGCGGACAGGATCGAGGTGACGATTGAAGGAGGAGGCAGAAAGCTTATACGGGTCAGCGACAACGGCCTTGGAATGGGCCGGGACGACCTCCTGCTTTCTATAGAACGGCACGCCACCAGCAAAGTGAGGGATATGGAGGATATTTTCTCTGTAGCCACTTTAGGCTTTCGCGGCGAGGCCCTCCCAAGCATAGCGTCGGTGAGCCGCATGGAGATTACCTCGCGGCCAAGGGAGCAAGTCTCCGGCCACCGCCTGATAATCAAGGGCGGAGACCTGCAGTCCATTGATGAGGTAGGCGCCCCGCCCGGGACAACGGTCTCTGTGAGGGATCTCTTTTTTAACACCCCTGCCAGGAGAAAGTTCCTGCGTACAGCACGAACCGAGGCTTCCCATGTGATGGAGGTCTTCTCCAGGATTGCGCTTCCCTTTAACGAGGTCCATTTCAGACTGCTGGACGGGGACAAGGCTGTTTTGAGCTATCCGGATTCTGATGACCGACGGGAGCGCCTCTCAATGCTGGTGGGAAGGGACGTGGCCGACAGCATGAAAGAGATATCGGCGGAATGGGGGAGTATAGCAATCAGGGGCTATGCCGCACCTCCAGAGCTGAGCCGCTCCCGTGGCGACCGCATCCTTGTTTATGTAAACGGCCGCAGTGTGCGAGACCGGCTGGTGGCAAGGGCGGTGATGGAGGCTTACGGCCAGAGGCTTATGAAGGGAAGATACCCCCAAACAATACTCTTCTTGGAGCTTCCCCCTTCATCTGTGGACATAAACGTCCATCCTGCAAAACAGGAGGTGCGGTTCCGCGAGGCAGGGACCCTGTATAATGCACTGGTATCAGCGGTTCAGGGCAGCTTGAATCAGGAGACTCTGGGACGGGGCATCCGGTATGAAAGGACTGCAGACCCGGGCAGTGGTTGGGGGGAGGCCCCTATGGGCTGGGAGCAGACCGGTATTGAAGAGGCCCCGCCGCAGGGCGGCGGGAGGTCCCTCTGGCAAAGGGATCATCAGGAACATAGAGGATCGACTCGTCCTTCTCTACAGGTTATCGGTCAACTAGGCGGGACATACATCCTTTGCCAATCCGATGAGGGCCTTGTCTTGGTGGACCAGCACGCAGCTCACGAGCGTATTGTGTATGAGGAGCTGCGCGAGCGGCTCTCGGATGCTGCATTGGAAGTGCACGCCTTTTTGATCCCCAAGCGTTTCGAGCTGTCACTCCAGGAAGCCGGGCTTGTGGCCAGGCACTCCGAGGCCCTGCGCAGGCTGGGACTGGAGTTAGAGCCTTTCGGGGCCGGTACGGTACTTTTGAGATCCGTTCCTTCTCAGCTTATGAATGTGGACCTCGATCGCTTCATCGGGGAGCTTTTGCCGCTCCTGAAGGAAAAAGGGGATGATCTCGGCCGGGAGGAGGGGTTCCACGAGCTTTTGACCGTAATGGCTTGCCACGGAGCGATCAGGGCGGGCGAAACCCTTTCCGGGCGGGAGATGGCCTCCCTTCTCCAAGAGCTTCAAGGGACCGGACTCTATACCAACTGTCCCCATGGAAGACCGATATTCAAGAAATTTACATGGGGGGAGCTGGAAAGGATGTTCAAGCGGATAGTATAGAGTCGGGATTTGAGTCGTGTCCTGGTTTTTATATGGTTGAATCGATACCAAAAGTGGTGGTGATTGGGGGGGCTACAGCCGTGGGCAAGAGTTCCTTGGCGGTAAGGCTTGCACAAAGGACCGCGGGGGAGATCGTAAACGCTGATTCTATGCAGGTCTACCGAGGTATGGACATAGGCACGGCCAAGCCTACAAAGCAGGAAAGAGGGGGGGTTCCCCATTACCTGTTGGATTTGGTCGACCCTGATGAGAGGTTCAATGCTGCCCTTTTTGTGGCCCACGCTGTTCCTGTAATCGAGGAGCTTCACAGGCAGGGGCGTCCCTGCTTCCTGGTGGGGGGCAGCGGACTTTACATAAAGGCCCTGGAGGGGGGCCTTTTCGAGTGCCCGCCCAATCCTCCGGGGTTGCGGGAGCGGCTCAGAGGTGAATGGGAGGCTCTGGGCGGGCAGATACTGCACCGCCGGTTGGCCGCTCTTGACCCGGAAGCCGCTGAAAGGATACACCCGAACGACAGGGTTCGCATCCTTAGGGCACTGGAGGTCATTGAACTGACAGGAGAGCCTTTTTCCAGGCGAGCGGAGAGGCATGGGTTCAATAGACAACGCTTTAAGATGCTCAAGGTATGCCTGTTCAGGGATAGGAATGAGCTCTATCAAAGAATCGACCATAGGACCGTGGAAATGATGAGAAGGGGTCTGGTCGAGGAGACCCAAAGGCTGCTTGAGCGCGGGTTCGGCCCGGAACTCAAGCCTATGAATGCGCTGGGCTACCGGCATGCAGTATCATACCTCAGGGGCGGAATGGGAATTGAGGAGGCGACTGAAAGACTTAAGACTGACACCAGGCGTTATGCCAAGCGCCAGCTCACATGGTTTCGGGGCGATGAGCAGTGGGATTGGCGTAGACCGGGTGAAGAAGGCCTCATCCTGGATCTCATAGAGGACTTTTATGAGAGGGATGCTTGACCAAGGCTTGAATTTGTCGGATTATAACCGCGTAAGCTTTTGGGGAGGCGGAGAATCAAGGGCCTAGCCGGTGAAAAAGAGGCGTGTTGAGGTGAAACGGACTGCCCGACGATTGCGGCTTGGTATGTGGACTGGGATCTTGGCAGGGGTATTGCTCTTGGCCGGATGCGCCACGCGGCCGTATATACCCGAGAGGGTGTTGGGTTCGGCCTATCATCATGTCATGAACGGGGCCAAGCTGATGCAGAAGGGTCGTGTGGACGCGGCCCAGAGAGAGTTCGAAGCGGCCTTGAAGGTGGATCCCTTTTCCCCCCATGCTCATCGAGGCGCTTCACTGATATCGGGGATCCATGGGGAGTTTGGGGCGGCATTTCAGGCCGTGCACCGCGCCATACGGTTTACAGAACTCGCTCACATGAATTCGCCTGAATACTCCGCCCTGAATTCAGTGGCTTCAAGCCCTTGGGACGGCACTAGGAGCGGGGAGACTTCTCCAGGAGGACTTTCCGCAGTTGATTTTTTGAATATTTATTACCTCATGGGTGTGGAGCATAAACTGGGAAGGGAAGCCGAGGAATACGAGCTCCGCCTGGAGGGTTTGCTCTCAGGGCTCGCTGTTTTTATCGAGGAGGCGGACAGGCGCCTTCGGTACTACTCGGTTGCAGCGGATGTCGAATTGGAGAGCACGCTGGCCAAAGGGATCCTCTTTCTGGACCAGGTCAGTCGAGCAGACGCGGCCGCCCTGCTGGCCGAGGAGCTGGACCTGTCCCAAATTGCCGGGCGAAGTGGGTGTTCGCTTGAAACCGGGGAAGACCTCCCAGGAGACATCTTTGACCATCCTTTGCGGGATAAGATAGCCCCGGTGGCGGCCCTGCGGCTGGAAGGGCTGAAGCCTCACGGAGAGGGTGGGTTTCGTCCGGAGGCCGAGCTCCTTCGGGCCGAACTCGCGCTCGTCTCCTTTGATCTGCTCCAGCGGTTCGGCCTGGACGGCCGGGAATGCGGACTTGCAGTGGAGCAACCCTTGCCGGTGGGTTCAGCGAGTGGATATGAAGTTGTTTTGGCGGTCAAGCGGATCAAGGATTGCCTCATGGAGATGGAAGCCGAGGTGCAGGGTGAGACTCAAGGACAAAAAAATGAATGATGCGTGCTCAAAACTGGCCTGCACTATGCTTACAGCATCGGTCTTGCTCCTTTTGGGCCTTGCGGCGGGGACGGTACACGCCCGGGGCGGAGAGCCGGATACGGTTTTGGCGCTGGGTGCGGCGGAGGTGAGAGGAAACGATCTCGCTGCTGCACGCAAGCAGGCGGTCTCCAGTGCATTGGCCAGGGGAGTCGAACAATATCTTCTTGAGCGGGTGGGAGAAGAGAGAGTGTCTCGAAGGCTCGGCTCCTTCGCCCGGGAGCTTATCCCCGCAGCCAGAGATGAAATCGTAAACTTCAACATAATCGAAGAGGAGACTGTCGAAGGAAGACTTTTTGTGCTGGTGCGGCTCAGGGTGAACCAGGAAACCCTGGCCGGTCTTTTGGAGGAGAAGGGTTTCGGCCGGCAAAGACGAGCCGGGGTGTCGCTCTTGGTCATGATCTCCCAGTCTTATGGACGAGGGAGTGAGGCTGAGTACTGGTGGCAGGATCCTGATGCACCAGGGGCCCTTCTGCCGGTTGAGCTGGCCTTGATAACTTCTCTGGAGAGGATGGGCTTCAGCATGAAAAGCCGGGGGCCGGATGCTCCGTCCCAGGGGGCAGTAGCGGGCCTGTTTGAGCCGGTGTTGTCGAAAGAAGCGGCCGCAGCCTGGGGGAGGACATGTGGAGTGGATGCAGTGTTGGCGGGTCAATGCGAGTTCGGCCCCGAAGGCCTGCGGCTGAGGTTGAAGGCCGTGGACTCTGTTACCGCCGCGGTTATTTCAGAGGCCGAAGCAGCGTCGGACATGGCAGAGGGCGTTCAGAAGGATAAAGGTTGGCAGAGGGCCGTGGAGGGTGCCTCCGAGCGGGTGGTTGGAGTCTTGGGCCCGGAGATCCATGAACGGTTCGAACGTATTGAGGGTCCGGCGCGACTTGAAGTGGTCTTGGATGGATTGGGCGGTCTGCGTGATCTTAGGCTCTTCAGCGAGTTTCTGGAAGAAAAAGTCCCGGGTGTGGAATCAGTGACTCAAACACTTTTCAAAGGTGATTCAGTGACTTTCTCTGTGGAGTACCAAGGGAGAACAGATAGGTTTGTTGAAGACATACAGGGCCATCCGGATCTTCCTCTTCCGATTGAGGTGCGCCGCATCGAAGGTGACAAAGTGGTAGCTGCAGTCCGATAACCGGGGATACCCTCCAAGCTGCTCAAAACTGGAAACCCATGACCATTCCGAATCTCATCACCACCTTGAGGATCATCCTTACTCCGATTTTCATTATATACCTCCTCAATGATCAATTTCTGGCAGCACTGGTGGTACTCTGCCTGTGCGGGATAAGCGACGGATTGGACGGTCTCTTTGCAAGATGGCTGAACCAGAAAAGTACACTCGGCGCCTACCTGGATCCTATCGCGGACAAGCTCATATTGGTCTCCGCCTTCGTGGCGCTCTCTGTTCGCGGTGCACTTCCCCCATGGCTCTCGGTTACCGTGATCACCCGGGATGTACTCATTCTGTTGGGTGTGCTGTTCATGATGCTTTACCAGATGGAGATAATTATCAGACCGAGTTTGGTAAGCAAGTTTACCACCTGTCTCCAGTTCGTCACGGTTATAGGGGTGCTGGCTGCGGCGTATCTGGAATTTCCGGAAGGGATGTTTCCGGTCTTGTTTCGGGTAACCGGGGCGTTTACCATAATATCAGGTCTCCATTATATACAAACCTGGTTCAAGATGATGGGGGGCAGAGAGGGGAGGGGTTGACCGCCGCTGGGAACGTTGTAACTACTTGAAACTGCAAGGGCAGATAACCACGTCAGGGGCTTTTTGCAACTCCGTCAATATTGGTTGACAATATCCTGATCGGGTATATAGACTAAACGGCTCAGGAGGCACGTAGCTCAGGGGGAGAGCGCTACCCTGACACGGTAGAGGTCACGAGTTCAAATCTCGTCGTGCCTACCACGATTCCAGGCTAGAGGGCCGGTCGGGAGACCGGCCCTTTTGCATAGAGTCGGCCTGGTGAGGAGAGGGATTCTAAGGATAAGTACTTGCCGAAAGCAGGGAAATTCGGTGAGTTAACCCTTGACTTTTTCCGACGACTCTTGTATTTTGACTGATCATTGTTTTGTTTTTATCGTATTTTCAATCGGTAACGGGTGATGGAAAGCTGCGGCCTTGCGCTGGAGGCGTTGAACAGGGTTCGAGCTTTTTTTCCTTGACCGTATGCGGCAGGATTCAATTGAGCTTGTGAGAATTAATGATAAAGGCATCTGAGTGGGATCACATATGGTG
>JBKHIW010000127.1:0-5977 GCA_046538465.1 Desulfobacteraceae bacterium
TGGAGACAATCACCAATCCTCTGCTTCAGGTGGCGGATCTCGAGGCGGCGGCTGAATTTGCCGCAAAGCACGATCTGATCGCCGTTATAGACAATACATTCGCCACCCCGGTAAACTTCAGGCCCCTGGAACACGGCTTTGATCTCTCCATACACAGCTGCACCAAATATCTGAACGGTCATTCGGACATTGTGGCAGGGGCGGTCATCGGCCGGGCCGACCTGGTCCGGGACATCACCCATAAGCTCAACCACCTTGGCGGCTCCCTGGATCCTCACGCCTGCTTCCTCCTCCATCGCGGGCTGAAGACGCTGGCCGTTCGGGTCAAACAGCAGAATCAAAGCGCCTCTCTGATCGCGGCCCATCTGCAAAGCCACCCGAAGGTGAGAACGGTTCATTACCCAGGCCTGGAGAGCTCGCCGGGGTATCAGAGGGCCGCCCAATTGCTCGATGGATTCGGGGGCATGCTCAGCTTTGAGCTGGACGGGACCGTGGAACAGGCCGACGCCTTTATAAGCGCCCTTGCCATACCCATCAGCGCCCCCAGCCTGGGCGGCGTGGAGAGTTTGATTACACGCCCGGCCACCACCTCGCATTCCGGCCTCAGTCCTGAAGAGCTTGCCGCCATGGGGATCCCGGAAAGCCTTATCCGGCTTTCAGTGGGGCTGGAGCATCCTGAAGACCTGATTGACGACCTGGAGCAGGGGTTCCTGGCCATGGACCGCATGTAGAGAAGAGGAATATCAGGCTGATGCGCAGAAAAGAAAAGGAGATCAAAGACCGGGCCGCCGTGGAAACGGTGATACAAGAAAGCTTGGTGTGCCGCCTCGGGCTATGCGACCATGAAGGCACGCCCTATATAGTCCCGGTATGTTTCGGATACAGCGGGGGGGATCTATACATCCATTCCTCTCCCCAGGGAAAAAAGATGGAGCTCCTCAAGGAAGACCCCCGCGTATGTGTGGAGTTCGAGGCCGAGGCGGAACCCCTACCTGCTGAAGAGGCGTGCGGGTGGACGATGAGGTACCGGAGCGTGATCGCCTTTGGAAAGGCCTCTATTGTTGAAGACAAGGAGGAGCGCAGGAAGGCCCTGGACGCAATAATAGACCACTATACCCGGGGCCCCCATCATTACGCTCCCAAGGGCCTGGACAAGATCTCGGTGATCAGGGTCCGAATCGAGCGGATGACCGGAAAACAAGGGGGTATTCAGGATTGATCACACGGCCTGAGCGCCGGCCAGCTCCCTCAGCTTGGACGCAAAGGCCTCTATATCCTCCTCAGTGGTATCGAATGATGCCATCCACCTGACTTCTGAGGTCTCTTCGTTCCATACATGGAAGAAAAAGGCCTCCTGCAGACGAGGAATAATCTCCGAAGGGATGGCCGCAAAGACCCCGTTCGCCTCCACCTCTCTGGTCACGCGCACGCCTGGTATCCCGGCGACCTTGTCGGCTAAAAGCCGCGCCATACGGTTCGCACGCAAAGCATTTCTCAGCCAAAGATCATCGGAAAAGAACGCCTCGAACTGGGCCGCCATGAACCGCATCTTGGAGGCGAGTTGCATACCCTGCTTCCGGATGTAATTGAACCCGGCCGCAAGCTCAGGCCGGAAAAAGACCACCGCCTCGCCGCACATCATTCCATTCTTGGTTCCGCCGAAGGACAGCACATCCACTCCGGCATCCCCGGTGATCTCTCTGAGCGGGACTCCCAGGCTTGCAGCCGCATTGCAGATCCTGGCCCCGTCCATGTGAAGCAGGAGATCATGTTCCTTGGCCGCCCGTGAAAGCCCTCGGATCTCCTCGGGCCGGTACA
This sequence comes from Desulfobacteraceae bacterium, assembly GCA_046538465.1. Classification (GTDB taxonomy): domain Bacteria; phylum Desulfobacterota; class DSM-4660; order Desulfatiglandales; family HGW-15; genus CAZYJR01. The sequence continues at coordinate 1,819 of JBKHIW010000127.1, forward strand.
CGGCCCCGAGCTCGGTGGCCTGGGTGATGGAGATCACCCTGGGCTGGGCATGGTGCTCGAATCCCCTGCTCCTGAGAAACGGCAAAACCTGTTCTGGGGTGATCTTTCCATCCATGGACGGAACGGTCAAAAGCTTGCATCCCACAAAGTTTTCAGGGGCGCCGCACTCGTCTTCATTGATATGCGCCGTGGAGGCGCAGATAACCGCTTCATGGGATCTCGCCAACGCCTTGAGCCCCAGCACGTTCGCTCCTGTGCCGGTAAAGACCAGGAAGACTTCGGTGCCTTCTCCAAAAACCTCTCTAAACTTCCGTCTGACCGATTCAGTGTAGACGTCGTCGCCATAGGCGGTGACATGCCCGCGATTGGCCGCCGCCATGGCCTCCATTATCTCGGGATGGACCCCGGAGCTGTTGTCGCTGGCAAAATCCTTTCTCACCCTATCTTCCATCCAATAACCCCTCTCATTCTAGGAAAGAAGGGTCTCGTCCTTAAGCTCCGAGCCGAACCGCTTCACCACCTCCTCCACAGTGAGCAGCCTTTTGGCCTCCCCGGAGACCTCGAACTTGAGCCTGCCCTCGTGGAGCATGATCATGGAGTTTCCATACCGAATCGCCTGATTCATGTTGTGGGTTACCATGATGGTGGTCAGCTTGTTCTCAGTCACGATCTTGTCTGTAAGCTCCATGACCAGGCTCCCGGTCTTGGGGTCGAGCGCGGCAGTGTGCTCGTCGAGCAGCAGCAGCTTGGGCATGGACAGTGTGGCCATGAGCAGGGTAAGAGACTGACGCTGTCCGCCGGAGAGAAGACTCACCTGGTCCTTCAATCGGTCTTCCAGACCCAGGCCCAGCATCTTTAGGCTGTCGCGGTAAAAGCTTCGCCGATCCTTCGGCACCCCCCACTTCAGGCCTCGCCGCCTGCCTCTTAGGTCCGCCATGGCCAGATTCTCCTCAATGGTCATGGAGGCCGCTGTGCCCATAAGGGGGTCCTGGAAGATCCTGCCCAGATACTTGGCCCTGCTGTGCTCGGGCAAATCGGACACCCGATCCCCGGCAATATAAATCTCACCCCGGTCAGGTGCGTAGGTCCCGGAAATAAGGTTAAGCATGGTTGTCTTTCCGGCCCCGTTGCTCCCTATAACCGTGAGAAACTCGCCATCAGCCACATGAAGATCCAGGCCGTCAATGGCCCTCTTCTCATCCACCGTGCCCTTCTTGAAAACCTTATGGATATCTTCCAGGCGTACCATTCAAAGACTCTCCGCGTCCTTCAAACCCCCCTTAAATGGAGCTTCCCTTCCTTTTCCCCTTTGAGCGCAGGGATTCCCAGGGCCAAAATGACCATGATCCCGGTAGCGAGTTTGAGATCAGTGGGGGCAAGACCCATTCTCAGGCCCAGGGCGATTATAAACTTGTATATCACCGATCCCGCGATCGCGGCCAGAGTCATCCTGAGTACGCTCTTTTTCCCGGCGCGGACTCCGACCATCGCCTCGCCGATGATTATAGAGGCAAGCCCGATTACGATCATCCCGATCCCCATACCCACGTCGGCGAAGCCCTGGTCTTGGGCCACCAGGGACCCGGAGAGCGCGACAAACGCGTTGGATATCCCCAGGCCGAGGATGGTGGTGTTGTCCGTATCAACCCCCAAGGAACGGATCATCTGCTCGTTGTCGCCGGTGGCCCTCATGGCCAAACCCAATTGAGTGTGGAGAAAGAGATCGGTGAGAAACTTGAAGCCGAAGCTCACTACCAGGAAGAACCCGATCATGGGAATGAAGCGGCTGGCATCGAGGTTCTCCAGGGGCGTCAAGAAGGTGTCCACAGTAAGAAGCTGTATATTGGACCGCCCCATTACTCGCAGGTTGACCGAGTAAAGAATGGTCATCATCAATATGCCGGAAAGAAGGCTGTTTATCTTGAGCTTGGTATTCAAGAGCCCAGTGATGCATCCGGCGAGAAAACCGGCGAGGATTGCTATCAGGATGCTGAGCAGGGGGTCTACGTTCAAGGTGATCAACCGCGCGGTCACTGCTGCGCCAAGAGGGAAGCTCCCGTCCACGGTCAAATCGGGAAAGGCCAGGACCCTGAAGCTGATCACGATGCCGAGCGCCACCAGGGCATAGGCCAGCCCCTGCTCCAAGGAAACAGGGACGGTCCTGAAAAGACTACTCAATAGCATGAGCACACCGCCTGAAAGCATGGACCGGGGGAGACGCCTCGGCGCCTCCCCCGGCTGGACAATCGGCTATTACTGCCCTTTCACCACTTTGTCTTCTTCATCCCACAGCTTGTCAGCCGCGTGCTTGAGAAGGGTCTTGGGCAGCTCTACCCCCTGATCTTTGGCGTTCTTGAAGCTCACCCACAGGCTGTAGCCTTCGGCCAAACCAGCGGGGATCTCTCCAGGATCCGCTCCCTTCAAGATCTGAGCCGCCTTCTTTCCCGCGGTGTAGCCCAACTTATAGTAGTCCAACCCATACACTGCAACCGCCCCCCTGGGCACGCTGTCACGGTCGCCGGCAAAAAGGGCTATATCATTGGCATTGCAGACCTTGGTCACGGACTCAAAGGCCGAGACAGTTGTGTTGTCCGAGGTGATATGGATGGCCTGGACCCTGCCCACCAGGCTCTCCGCCGCCTGCATGACCTCCGCGCTTGTGGATACATGGGCCTCGACCAGCTCGCATCCCATGGCCTCCACCGCCTTTTTCATCTCCTTGATATGAAAGGTCACATTGACGTCGCCCGGATTATAGATGGTCCCCCACTTTTTTACATGCGGGACCAGCTCTTGATACATCCTGCACTGCAAATCTATGGGCCAGCGGTCGCTCACGCCGGTCACGTTGGTCCCTGTCTCCCCCAGCTTGGGAACTATGCCGGTCTCGACCGGGTCGGTCACCGAGGAAAACACTATGGGGATTTCTTTGGACATCTTGACCTGCGCCTGGCTGTTGGGAGTGCTGATGGTATGGATGAGGTCGACCTTGTCGTCCTCGAACTTGCGGGCGATCACCGCACAGTTGGCCTGGTCGCCCTGGGCGTTCTGGCGGTCAATGGTTATGTTCTCCCCCTCGATGAATCCTTCCTCGGCCAAGGCATCGGCGAACCCCTTGGAGTCATTGTCCAAAGCCGGGTGGGCCACTATCTGGTGTTCCCCGATCCTGATCTTTTTTTCGGCGGATACAGCGGAGCCGAAAATCAGACCGAGAGACAAAACAACCGCGACAGCGCAAATTGCCTTCTTCATGAGACTACCTCCTTGTTGGCTGTGGAAAATGGAAAAAACCCCCATCTTATACTTACTTGCAGGTTTACGGCCCTCCCCGGGCCGGAAGTCACGGTCTTTGTCACGCCCGCTGGCAGAATAATGCCCCTCTATATCGTACTCCCGCTGGGGGTGAACAGAAATCTTCTCCGGTAGGTCCAATTGAGTATATGCGGGGCAAACCCCGCATGTCAAGGATTCGAGCTTGTCCAGCCCGGTTTCAGTACTCCTTCCATTGGAAATCGAAGTGCACGCATCTGTCCCTGATACGCCCGAGGATCTCCTCTCTCCTCCCTTGGGCCCAGGGGGGCGTCTCCTCATCCCATCTTTCCGCTGAGGGGACATGAATCTGCGTGGGGTGCTTGAGGCCCGGCTCCACCTTGAACTCCAGGGTATTCTTGCCTTCGGAGTAGAGTATGTAGCCGAATGAAATCAGTACATAATGCTCCTCTTTTGCCCCGGATCCGCCCTCGTCGGGAGGCGCGCCGCGAGGCCTGCCCAAAAAAGGCCCGCGGTCTATCTGCTTGATCCGCCTCAGGTGCCTCCCACCGTCGAAAGGAGTCTCCAGCCACACCCGTACGATCTCCAGGGCCAGGTCCAGCGGGACCATTCTGGCTCCCAGCGACAACATGTTGGCGTCATTATGTCTTCTTGCCAGGGAGGCGCTTTCCTGGTTCCAGCAAAGGGCGCATCTGATGCCGCTTACTCGGTTTGCCACCATGGCCTCGCCGTTGCCCGACCCGCCCAGGACTATCCCTCTTTCAGCCTCTCCTGCAGCCACCGCCTCGGCCGCCGGCCGTATGAACAGGGGATAATCCACAGAATCATCCGAATGGGTCCCAAAGTCCTCCACCTGGTGGCCCAGCTCCTGCAAGAAGGCCTTTATCCT
>JBKHIW010000128.1:0-5969 GCA_046538465.1 Desulfobacteraceae bacterium
AAGAGGCTTGGCAATTACGTCCGTAAATCCAAAGCTGAGCGCTTTGTCCAGGTCGTTCCCGAAGGCCTTGAGCATGGTGAGATCGCGGGGCCCCATATACAGAGCTAGATTGGACGAAGCGCTTTCTTGGGGGTTCAAGCGCATAGAAGGCTTGAAGTAAAAGCCGTTCACCGCCCCTGAGGGAAGCCGTCGTCCAAGAAAGCTTCCATCGTCTCCGTCTTGAGGTACAACCGCGGCCATGAAGTAATCGTCTTCAAAGGCCATCCACTTGATGGGCCCGGAAAGACGCTTCTGCTCCTCTTCGAGATCCTTGGGCTTCACCTCCTCTACGTCGTTGCCGAGCAACACGGCGAGACCAACAAACCCGTAATAGCTTTGGCGGCTCTCCGGGGGGATGTTTCGGAGCTCCGCGGCCAGCGCACCTTCCACAGGCTCCTCTCCGTTGTTGACCACCCGGGTGCGGACCTCGATTCGATAGCTGGCAGGGTGAAACCGAAAGGTGTGCTCGAGCACCAGGCCGTCCTCGGTCCTACCTGCCAGAGTCAGCTCTTGAGGGTTGGAGCCCTCCTCGAGTTTGATGGATGTCTTGTCCGCATTGTACATTATGGGCCCGCCTTCGGGCCGGGGAGCGAAGTGCAGCCCCAGGAGGCCTCCTTGGACCCCGTTCAGGTGGGCCAGCTCCACAGGAGGGGAATCCGGATCAGGCCTCTGCCTGTAGGCCTTCAGCTTGAAGCTTTTAAGGATCCCGCCGGCGGAGTTCCAAACAGCGGAGTAGAGAGGAGTCTCAATACGTATTTCTTCGCCTCTCTTTTCGGATGCCGGCTCGGCAGGGGACACTATGGGGTCCGGAGGCCCGGTCTCCGGCTGCGGAGGAGAAGGGGCCGGCGAGGGCTCCTCGCCTGGATCTTTGCCGGCTTTGGTCTCTACCTTCTCCGTTGCCTGTTCAGGGCTCGTCGGTTCGGATCTTTGTCGCTCACCGGTCGGCGCGAACAAAGTCGACCAGACCAGCAGCACCACGAATGAAAGGGCGAAAGCGATTACAGTTCGTTTTTCCATGCAATGACTCGGCGTACGGCATTCGGGCCGGGGTGATTCCCTCACCGGTATGCGTCAACAGGGTTCGGTCAGTCGACCGGGTCGAAGCCCCCGGGGTGAAAAGGGTGGCATTTGGCGACCCGTACGAGAGACTTGGCCAGCCCCCGGCAAATGCCGTGTTTTTCTATGGCAAGACGTGCGTATGCAGAACAAGTGGGGTGGAAACGGCAGGTTGGTCCGAACAAAGGGGATATACAGGCCCCATAGAAGTCCAGCAGAGCTATGAGGATAAGCCTAAGCCTATATGTAATGGTTTTTATCCAGTAATAGTGCACCGAGCTCCTCACTGGTTCGCGATAGATCGAGACCTGAGGCCCCTTTCTTGCCCGTAACCACGATATCGACGCCACTCGGGAGACGGCTTTTATGAAGCCGGAAAAATTCCTTTACCAGCCTTTTGATCCGGTTTCTCTCCACGGCGTTTCCGATTCGTTTGCTTGCTGTCACCCCCAGTCTGGTTCGTCCCAGTCCGTTCCGACCCAACGTCACGGAATAATGTTCTGTATGGTACCTCTTGCCCGACCGAATTAGATTGACAAAATCCTTCCGGTTCAATAATCTTTCTGTTTTTGGAAATGAACAGGAGCCCATTGGAACATACAGCTCGCCTCCCCATGCTCTCAGGCCCAGCGCTCCGGGCGTCAGACAGCCAGACGTTTCCGCCCTCTGGCCCGTCTTCGCTGGATGACCTTAATCCCGCCCCTGGTTCGCATCCTGGCCCGGAAGCCGTGTGTTCGAGCCTTCTTTATCCTACTGGGTTGATAGGTTCTTTTCATGATTCACTCGTTCCGGATAACAGTTGAAACTTTAGATTGCAGGACTCAGAAAGAATAAACTTTTATTTAAACGAGAATTGGAAAGCTTGTCAAGAACATAAATTTTGGTTTTTCGCCGAGGCGCCCCGGAGGGTCACCGACTAAACCCGCCGCTTGAGCAAGAGCTGCGGGTGGCATTATGAAAGGAGACGACCATGCTGCTTGATCCCGTACTGGGCATGTTTTCCAACGATCTGGCCATTGATCTGGGAACAGCGAACACGCTGGTGTATGTGAAGGGAAGAGGTATTGTTCTGAGCGAACCTTCGGTTGTGGCGGTCAGGAAGGATGCCAAGGGCGGAAACAAGGTGCTTGCGGTGGGCAAAGAGGCCAAGATGATGCTCGGGCGGACACCCGGGAATATCGTGGCCATTCGTCCGATGAAAGACGGTGTGATAGCCGACTTCGAGATTACAGAGGCCATGCTGAGGCACTTCATCCGTAAGGTTCATAATCGGCGCACATTAGTGCGTCCCAGGATAATCGTTTGCGTCCCTTCGGGGATCACCCAGGTGGAGAAGCGGGCTGTGCGCGAATCCGCAGAGTCCGCAGGCGCCCGGGAGGTGTTCTTAATAGAAGAACCCATGGCCGCGGCCATAGGCGCGGGGCTTCCCATAACCGAGCCTACCAGCAACATGGTGGTGGATATAGGGGGCGGGACCACTGAGGTGGCGGTGATCTCTCTGGCCGGAATAGTTTACAGCAAGTCCGTGAGAGTGGGCGGTGATAAGATGGACGAGGCCATACTTCAACATATCAAACGTAAGTATAATCTTTTGATAGGCCTCTCTACAGCTGAGATCATAAAGACCACTATAGGTAACGCGTATCCGAGCGATCAACTGGAGACAATCGAGGTCAAGGGCAGGGACCTGGTGACCGGTATTCCCAAGATCCTTACCATAGATTCCGAGGAGATCCGGAAGTCAATATCTGAGCAGGTGGAAACCATTGTAGAGATAGTTCGTATAGCCCTGGAGCAGACCCCTCCGGAGCTTGCCGCGGACATAGTGGACAAAGGCATAGTACTGACCGGCGGAGGCTCCCTTCTCAAGAGCCTGGATATGCTCCTGAGGGAGGAGACCAGGCTGCCGATAACCATCACCGAAGACCCCCTTTCCACGGTAGTGATTGGTTCAGGCAAGGCCCTGGACAACATCAATATCCTTAGAGAGGTCATGGTTAAGTAGAGCGGTCGCCTTATCCGGAATCCTAAGGGAGGAAGATCAAAGTTGATGGAGTTACAAAAGGCCTAGAACTTGGTTATCTGCCCTTGTAGTTTCAAGGGGTTACAACGTTCCCAGCGGCGGTGGAGCTGGTTTTTTGCGAGACCGCCAACTTCTCTATTATTCGGCCTACAGAATCGGAGAGACCTTTCAGCCTTGTTTGATTTCAGGCGGAGCAGAATCATTTGGATATGGTTGTTATTGGTCTTCCTGGCCCTCTTCCTGGTCTCTTCCAATCTTGGGGAAATTCGACCCTGGAGCCTTCCTGAACAAGTCCTGGTGGAACTTACCGCGCCTCTGCAGTCTTTTCTCAAAAAGACCTCGGATTCGGTAAAGGGCGTTTGGGGTAAATATTTCGCCCTGGTAGGAGTCTATGAGAAGAATCAGGAGCTGAGTAGGGAGTTGGACAGGCTTCGGATGCAAAACGCCGAGTACCGCGAGATGTCGGCCACCCACGAACGCCTCCAGGAGCTCTTGAAATTCAAGCAGGAGACGAACTGGCCCATGACGGCCGCCAGGGTCATAGGCTGGGATCCGTCGGGTTGGTTCAAGTCGGTTGTAATTGATAAGGGCTCCGGCCAGGGCCTAAGTGTTAATATGCCCGTAGTCAATGCAATGGGGATCGTGGGTCGGGTGGTGTCGGTATCCCCTGACTATGCCAAGGTCTTGCTCATAATCGATCAAAACAGCTCAGTTGACTGCCTGAGCCAGGAGACGCGCGACCAGGGTACACTCAAGGGCGTCTCGACAAAGGTGTGCATGCTGGACTACATGGTCAAGACCAGCCGAATAGCGCCGGGAGATACTATCATCACCTCCGGTATGGGCGGGGTGTTCCCGAAAGGACTGAAGGTTGGTCAGGTCATATCCGTATCGGATCGTCCAGGAGCCATGTTCAAGGAGGTCAGGGTAAGGCCCGCCGTGGACTTCTCCAAGCTGGAGGAAGTACTGGTCATACTGAAGGAGGCCCCATTAGCGAGCAATTCAGAAAAGGCAAATTAGGCGCTTATGTCCTGGCCGTGGTTGGTTGCGTCCTCTTCGTACTGGTGAAAGGAAATCTGAGGACCATGATGATGGCCGGATACTTTGACGTGGACTTGATAGTGGCGGCAACAGCCTATCTGGTCGCGTGGTACGGGGATCCCTGGGCCGGTATGTTCGCCTTGGGTATGGGGTTGCTGACGGACGTGTTTTCGGCTTCTCCTCTGGGACTGTTTACGCTGATTCATCTGCTGATGTTCCTGGGGATCCGAGCGGGGGACGCCTTGTTCGATCTTTACTCGGCAAGCGGACAGATGATGGTTGTTGCCATGGCCGTCTCACTCAAAAAGCTGTTGTTTCTAATCTTTTTATCACTTTTTTCACCGGGGACGAGAATTGAACCGCTGATCCTGCTGGCCCTGGCTTCTTCGGCGGTTTTTAGTGCGCTGGCCTCCCCGGCGGTGTTCTACCTGCTGGAGTCGGCGTCAGGACGAAAGGGGCGCCCGAGTGAAGGAGAGGGTCTAACCTAGACCTGTTCGGGGGAGTGGAGCGGAGTCGGCTTGAGAAGTTCAGGCTTTGATCCCATAGCGAGCGAGATCTTCCACCAGCGCCTTCGGTGGGCGAGTTACCTGGTGCTGGTCGTCTTCGGGGTGATGGTCCTCAGACTGTGGTCCCTACAAATAGTACGCGGCCCCGAATACAGAATGAAATCCGAAGAGAATCGCATCCATCTGCGTGACATCCCCCCTTTCAGGGGGATGATCTTCGATCGCTACGGTCGTCTATTGGTGGACAATCGTCCGGCATACAATCTTTATATAATTCCTGAGGAGGTGCAGGACCTGGATCCCCTGCTTTTCAAGCTGAGTTCGCTCATCGGATGCGATCCGGAGAATGTGCGTGCAAGGGTGGAAAAGGGGGCTGCAGGTGGTCCATTTATGCCGGTCCTCATACGCCGGGATCTATCCAGACACGAGCTGGCCTTATTGGAGACCAACTTGTTTAATCTGCCGGGCGCTATGATCCAGGTCAAGCCTCAGAGGCATTACATATTCGGGGATCTGGCTTCTCATGTTATAGGCTATTTGGGCGAGATAAGCAGATCCGAACTGGCTTCGGGCGACCACCTGGATTGCAGGCCGGGGGATCTGGTCGGAAAATCCGGGGTGGAGGCCGCATGGGAAAAGCATCTCCACGGCTCGCGGGGCGGGGAACAGGAGGAAGTCGATGCTGTGGGAAGACGCCTGAAGGTGCTTTCAAGAAAGCCCCCTGATCCTGGGATGAACCTGTGCCTGACTATTGACAAGGACCTGCAGAGCCTTGCCGAGGAGTGCCTGAATGGAAGCAAGGGAGCAGTGGTAGCCATGGATCCCCGGAACGGGGAGGTATTGGCCATGGCCAGCAGCCCGGCCTTCGACCCGAATTCTTTCATTGGAGGGATTGACGATCGCGCCTGGCACGAAATTATTTCAGGAAGAAAGTATTCATTACAAAATAGAGCAATATCAGGGCAGTATCCGCCTGGATCCGTTTTTAAAATAGCCGTTGCTTTGGCCGGTCTGGAAGAGGGGTTGATAGACCCTGACGAGGAAATTTTTTGCGGGGGTCGTTATAGGCTGGGTTCCAGCGTGTTCAGGTGCTGGCGGAGAGGAGGGCATGGGAAGGTGGATTTCCGGCGGGCGCTGAAGGAGTCTTGTGACATTTATTTCTATAAGCTGGGTAGACGGCTAGGCGTGGATCGAATCGCCCACTACGCTAAAATGTTGGGCCTGGGAAGGCCGACCGGCTTTAAACTCAGAGGGGAAGCCGCCGGCCTGATACCCAGCAGTGAGTGGAAGCTGAAGCGGTTCGG
>JBKHIW010000129.1:0-5954 GCA_046538465.1 Desulfobacteraceae bacterium
CAAAGCGTTCATCGTAGACCTGTTCCAAGGCCTCGAAGTGGTCTTCCACGCACTGATAAAAGGCGGTGGCCTGCGGTGGGCTGAAAATAATGGCTCATCGCGGATTAGTGTGAAGATGAGTTGAGAGCGCATTTTTCTCTGGGCATCTTGGTCCGGCTGATATACGAAACCATGGGAAAATCTCATTGGAGGAATTCTCATGAAACTGCCGCCGTACATGACATCTTTTGTAAAGGACGCTGCGAAAGCCGTGAAACGACTCAGCCAGGGAGACTTCACTCTACCCGCGATTTTCCTGTTGGCATTCTATTTGACTGTGTTATCTTAAAAATTGCCGTTTAATATTGAAAATTTGAGAGGTTTGTGCTGGATTATCAATTTAATATAGCCTACCGTTATCTTGCGCCCGAGCCGGAGCTACGGCTCAGGGGAAATGCGGAGGCCTGGGTGGGACCACGCCCCGGCCGCAGCATCTAAATATCAGGCCCTATGTCACTACTTTTGCTGTATTTGGGTTTGGCGCTGGGCGTCTCCTTTGTCTGCTCGATAATGGAGGCGGTGATACTCTCTATAACCCCGGGCTTTGCCGCTGCATTCGAGAGACAATCACCACGGGCCGGCCCTGTACTGAGGGAACTCAAGACGAATATCGACCGCCCCCTGGCGGCTATTCTCAGCCTTAACACCATAGCTCACACCGTGGGGGCCGCCGGGGTGGGCGCCCAAGCCATGGTAGTATTCGGCAGCGGCTACGTGGCGGTGACATCCGGTGTGCTCACGCTTTTGATACTGGTCCTCTCCGAGATAATCCCCAAGACTCTCGGGGCGGTTTACTGGCGCAGCTTGGCCGCCCCCACGGCCCTCTTGCTGCCTGTCTTGATCCTTGTTCTTTATCCCCTGGTCCGGCTCTCCCAGCTCATAACCCGTCTTGTCGCAGGGAGGAGATGCCTATACACCATCAGCCGTGAGGAAGTCAGGGCCATGGCGGATATAGGCTTCCGGGAAGGGGTGTTCCGTGAGCAGGAATCAAGAGTTCTCAAGAACCTCCTGAGGATGGGCGGGGTCACAGCGGAGAACATAATGACGCCGAGGCCTGTTATGTTTCTACTCCAGGAGGAGATGACCGTGGGGGAGGTGATGGAAAAATATCCGGCGCTAAAATTTTCCAGGATACCGGTTTATACAGGGAGCCCGGAGAATATCCATCATTTCGTTCTTCGAAATGACATTTTGCTGCGGGCTGCGCGAGGGGACACCAGGATGACTCTTCGGGATCTGAGCCGTAAGCTACCGGTGGTCCCCGAAGTGGTACCCCTGGTTTACCTCTTTGAGCAGCTTCTGGCTGAGCGGGAGCAGATCGCGCTGGTGGTGGACGAGTACGGCGGCGTGGCCGGTCTGGTCACCATGGAGGACATTGTGGAGACCTTCCTCGGGATCGAGATCGTAGATGAGACGGATCCCACCAGGGATATGCAGGAGCTGGCTAAGAGGCAGTGGGAAAAGAGGGCGAGGGCCATGGGTTTGATAAAAGATGGAGAAACCGGTGCTGAAGTCGGCGGGGGAACAGGCCGCGGTTCCCGGAAGAGTTAATGTGTGCAATGGCGGCTCTTTATCAGGGGATTGTATAGGCAGTGCCGTCGGGAGGGAAGAAGCTGTTTGACACAGCGGCTCCCCTCCCGCAGGCCGCTTTCCCGGCAGGAAAGCGGCTTTTTTTGCCGGAAAGGGGTATGAGAATGGAACTCGACGAAGTGGTCATAACCAGGGCCATCCTGGATCGTTACTTTGAGAAACTAAAGAACAACCTGGAAGTGGATGTGGCCATAGTAGGGGGTGGACCTTCAGGTCTGATCGCGGGTTACGCCCTGGCAAAGGCCGGGAAAAAGGTTGCACTCTTTGAAAGGAAGCTTTCCATAGGAGGAGGAGTTTGGGGTGGGGGCATGATGTTCAACGAGGTGGTTGTCCAAGAAAGCGCGCGTTATATACTGGAGGACCTGGGCATCAGATACCACACCTATGAAGGGCCTTATCTGGTATCAGATGCGGTGGAACTGACTTCCACTCTGACCTCCAAGGCCGTTCAGGCTGGGCTGGCGGTCTTCAACTGCATAACGGTGGAGGATGTCCTTATGCGGGAGGACCGCGTGCTGGGCCTTGTCCTTAATTGGTCGCCGGTGGAGGCCGCCGGGCTCCACGTCGATCCCCTGACCATGCGCTCCAAGTTTATCATTGACGCGACCGGACATGCCACCGAGGTGGTGCGGGTAGTAAGGGAAAAGGTGCCGGGACGACTCCTTACGCCGAGCGGCGAGGTGGAGGGCGAGAAGTCCATGTGGTCGGACCGGGCTGAGAGCCTGACCCTGGACAACACGAGAGAGGTCTTTCCGGGCCTCTTTGTGGCCGGGATGGCGGCAAATGCGACGTTCGGCGGCCCCAGGATGGGTCCCATATTCGGTGGGATGCTCCTCTCCGGTGAAAAGGCAGCCCGCACCTTGCTGGAAAGGCTGGACTCAACGGGCAGCTGAAAGACCTGAAAAAAAGAGGAAGGGGTGGATATGTGGATCCCATAAGGAACATAGCGATCATCGGTGCAGGGGCCATGGGGGCCTTCTACGCCAGCCGGTTCTTTGATATGGATCCCGGGTCGGTCAGCCTGGTGGCCGAAGGAGAACGCTATGAGCGGCTCTCCAGGCATGGGCTGGTTGTGAACGGGAAGAATTACCCTGTTCCGGTGATCCGGCCGGATGACCCCGCCCCTCCCTCTGACCTGGTTTTGGTGGCGGTGAAGGCCCATCATCTGGAAAAGGCGCTTCAGGACATGAGCGGTCGGGTAGGGGAGGGGACTATTCTCATGTCGGTGATGAACGGGATTGACAGCGAGGAGCACCTGGGTGCGGCCTTCGGCATGGAGAAGGTATTATACGCCGTGGCCCTGGGGATAGACAGCGTCCGTCAGGGCAACCGAGTGGCCTACACCAATCCCGGGGTGGTGCATTTCGGAGAGGCTAAAAACCCGGTGATCTCCGAGCGGGTGAGACGAGTCCAGCGGCTGTTGGATGCGGCCGGCATACCCTGGGAGACGCCTGAGGACATGATAAGGACCCTTTGGTGGAAGTTTATGATCAATGTCGGCGTAAATCAGATCTCGGCCGTGCTGAGGGCCCCATACGGGGTCTTCCAGCGTTCGGAAGAGGCCGTGAAACTTATGGAATGGGCCATGGAGGAGGTGATTTCAGTCGCGGCTGAAAAAGGAGTCAACCTCGGCCCGGAGGACATTGGCAATTGGAGGCGAGTGCTGATGAGCCTTGGACCCGAGGGCAAGACCTCCATGCTCCAGGACGTGGAAGCAGGAAGAAAGACCGAAGTGGAGATCTTCGCGGGTCGTGTAATGGAGCTGGGAGACGCCCACGGCCTGCAGGTGCCGGTCAACCGCGTGCTTTACCAGATAATCAGGGTAGCCGAGAAGAGCGGGACCCTGATTTGACAGCCTCCATTGCTTAAGTTAAATTGCCTTTACAGGAATTGAAGCCCCGGTTGCTCTGTCTCCTTTCTTTCTATACCCTTTTAAGGTCCTTATATGTCATGAAAGGAGCGGGAGATGAAGATCAAAATCACCATCATTTCCATGGCGGTCTTGTTGGCCGCTGCCGTGGTTTCCTCTGTAGTTTTCTACCTGCAGCGGTCCTCCCTCCAGGAGACCGTGGACCGGAAAGAACAGGAAGTCGCTGAGCTCTCGGATGAAAAGGCCCGACTCGTGGAGGAGGTCACCGGTCTGGAGAGGAAAAACCGCGATACCCAAAAAGACCTCGACCAAGCGGGGAAGGAGCTGCAGGAGCTCAGGGCTGAGATCAAGGACGCCTCCATTGAACAAAGGGGTCTGGAAGAGGCATATGAGAAGAAAATCAATGAGCTTCGATCGGATATTGCTCAAAAGAGTGCGGTGATCAGCGGTCTGGAGAAAGAGGTCGTTTCTTTAGAATCCCGGCTTGATGATGCCGAGTCAGCCAATGAAGGATTCCAGTCGAGACTGGCTGAATCGAAGGAAGAAGCAGGTCATAAGATCCGGGAGCTGGAGAAGGCCCTGGAGTCAAAGGAAGATGAAATTGTTCAAGTTAGAGAGGACCTGGAAGCCTGTCTGGAGAGGGAATCCGCCCATGGGGAAAAGATCCGGAATCTGGAAAGAAGCCTGGAGCGGGTGCAGGAGAGGAAGCAGGAAAAGGAGACCACTCTGGTTTCCCGGATAGAGAAGCTCACGGAAGGGGAGGAGGAGCTTCAGGGGCGGATACAGGCACAGGAAGACAGCGTCTCCGAGCTGGAGAAGAAGGTCAAGTACGCAACCCGGGAAAAGAAGTCGCTCCAGGAAGACCTGAGCGATAAGAAGCAGGTGCTCCAGGACCTTCAGGAGCAGCTCTCCTCGGTCAGGCGGGAAAAAGAAGAGGTGCAACGGAGTCTGGCCGATGTGAGGAGCAGGTTCAAGGCCCTGGTCGCCGATCTTGAGGACCAGGTCAGGCAAAAAGGTGTAACCATTGAGAAGCTCCGGGGAGAGCTGACCGTAACCGTGGTGGATAAAATATTGTTTGATTCGGGCAGAGCCGAGCTGCGGCATGAAGGCAGGGAGGTCCTCCAAAGATTGGCGGACGTTTTAAGGGAGGACAAGCAGAAGAGCATAAGGGTGGTCGGTCATACGGATAATGTGTCTATAGGCCCGTTTCTAAGACACAAGTTTCCGACGAACTGGGAGCTCTCTGCAGCCCGGGCCGCCAGTGTGGTGAGGTTCCTGGACAGATACCTCGATCCTGACAGGATGGAGGCCGTTGGGTGCTCCTTCTATGATGCGGTGACCTCGAACGAGACTCCCGAAGGGCGGGCCAAGAACAGGCGTGTGGAAATCATGATCGCCCCCAGGCTGGAGCCTTCAGGCCCGCCGTCTTAAGTTTCAAGCGAACCTCCCTCGTTATCCAAATAAATAGAGCGCGGGCTCAAAAAATCTCTTGACGCCTTGAATGCCAGTATTTATATTATGAGCAAATGACCGAAACCGGGAGTCGACATGCCTAGACCCAGAAAGCCACGATTTATACAGGGCCCGCCGGTGGCGGGGGTATTTGAGCCCGATCAGGTTCCGCCCTGGGGAAGAGCCCAAGTGGTGCTTCCCCTGGAAGGTTTGGAGGCGATCCGGCTGGTGGATTACCAGAGGCTCGATCAGGAGACAGCGGCGGCGATAATGAACGTATCACGACAGACGTTAGGCCGGATTCTGGCCCACGCCAGAGGGATCGTGGCCGATGCCCTGGTTACCGGAAAGACCCTGAGGATCGAGGGCGGGCATTATGCATTGCCGCCCCGGGGTGGTCGGCGAAGGCACCGCCGAGGAAGAGGCGGATCTGAATGAGGCAACTCGAAAGGAGGTGTTGAAGTATGCCTGGATTTGATGGAACAGGACCGGTTGGATACGGCCCCATGACCGGCAGAGGCCTTGGTTTTTGTAACCCGCGTGCCGGAGCGGCCTTGCCCTATTACGGCCGAGGATTCGGCTGGGGCCGCGGCGGGGGTCGCGGATGGGGTCGAGGATTCCGCCGTGGAGGCTGGGGCTTCGGCCGGGGCTGGGCTTATCCCGCAGCTCCACCGGCTTACGGCTCCTATGCGGCGCCGGCCTACGGCGCGCCTTACGGTATGGGCCCTCAGGAGGAGGCGACCTACTTGAAAGAGGAGGCCGCCGCAATCCGAGACGAGCTGGAGGCGATCCAGCGAAGAATAAATGAGCTTGAATCCAAGGAGTCCTCGTCCGAGTAACGGGCGGGAACTGCAGACCGGGCCTTCCGGAAATCCCCTCAGGGGCGGCTGGAAGGCCCGGCCCCGCAATTGGACTCATTCAGCCGCGGGCGCCTGAGGAAAAGGAGACTCACTGTGGGGACCTCTGCCGGGAATTTAAAAATCATATACGACAACGTGTCGCT
>JBKHIW010000130.1:0-5884 GCA_046538465.1 Desulfobacteraceae bacterium
CCTCCTCATCAACGCCTGATCCTCACCCAGCATGGCATTGAAACGTCCGAGGCTTCTAGGTCCGTAGCGATCCAGCTTATCCGCCTCCACCACCAATATGGCCGAGGGGGTCGCCCTTGGCAAAGACCTTTTTCGGTTCGTCATGGACCGCGATAATCTCAGCGACGGCCCGGACCGTCACGTGGTCACAGCCCAGCTCCCGCAATATCTCCCGGGCCAGGAGATACCTGCCGTAACCGACCGCCCTCTGCGTGTGCTCCCAGTCCCCTCCTCTCCCGCTCATGAGAAGCGGTCTGGCCTCCACCTTCAAACACTCTTCGAACTGCTCGTCCACCGGAGCACCCTCCTCTGCTCACGATTCCACCCAACAAGTACCATTACTGCTCGATTCAGGCCAGAACATCAAACGATTGTCAAGGCGAGTGGCCCTCTCTCCAGAGGCAAAAACTCGGAATCGCACTGGAGCGCTTTGCTGTTCAAGGTTTATTTATCAAAGGGTTTTGAACAGATATATCAGGGAAACGACTGAAATCTCTGTCCGCTGTCCAAAGCTCTCTTATACCATAGGCTTTGCACAGAGCAGCCACCCGTGCATCATGAACCTGGGGTCCTGAAATTCGGCCTCTTTGGAGCATGCCACGGATCTGCGCCCAATAATCCTCGTATTCCGATAGCAAGAAAAGGCTGGGGGATTCCATCCAGGCCTCGACCTGATCAATGGCCTTTTCAAGAGGTGTGGGCGGCTCATAGATGCGAGGATGTGTGACAATGGCTAGGAATTCATGTATACATGGCCATGGGATGGCCCAAGAAGCCTGCCCCTCGGCCAGTTGAAGAACACAGTAATAGGCAGGCTCGTGAAACGGTGAGTCTTCTCTATGTGCATAAACCAGCAGGTTGGTATCAAGGGCTATCATCCGCCCCGTCCTTCATAGCTCCTTTCCCGGATTTGGTCCCAACTCGCTCCGGTCAAATGCGCCTGCAGGCCCTTTCCTTTGAAAGATGCCCTTCTTAGCTTGAATCCGCCATGCTGATTGCGCTCGGACAAGACTTTTCGTAGACCTTGTTCTATTAAGGCCTTGAGTGTTGTCCTTTCCCGGTGGGCCACCTTTCTGGCCTCCTCAAATAGGGCATCCGGTATTTGTACGGTTGTCTTCATATAACAAACCATACCCCGCTATACGGCTATATGTCAAGAACGCACTCAATCCTTCCATCCGTGGGCATCCCGGGCAGGGTCTGCTGGGATTGGTTCGTGAAAACCTTGGTCGCGGTCACTTCCTTCGAGACCAGGTTCTCGGCTGTGAGAACGGCCGTGCCGTTAGTGGTGCGAACGATGATGGGGTCACTATAGTGCAGCAGGTGACGAATAAACCCCTAGAAATGTTTGCAATTATGGTGCCGAAGGGGAGACTCGAACTCCCACGGGGCAACCCCCACTAGACCCTGAACCTAGCGCGTCTACCAGTTCCGCCACTTCGGCATGGAATCACGGTTGATCTTTCCCGTGTAGGTATATATATTTAAGGGTTAACGGTGGTCTTGTCAACAAGGAATTACGCGGCTCAAGAGATGAGCCGCCTCGAGGTGATTCTGTTTTTACCATGAATATTATCCGCAACCTGGATGAAATCAAGGGGCCTTTTGTACGGCCTGTTCTGACTATCGGCAACTTCGACGGCGTCCACAGGGGCCACCATGTGCTTTTCAACAAGGTGCTCGAAAGGGCCGGGGCCCTGGGGGGGCAAGGCATTGTAATGACTTTCGACCCCCACCCCATAAAGGTGATGAAACCGGGAAACGGTCCCCCCCTGATAACGCCTACAGAGCAGAAGCTCGAGCTCATCAGCCGAGAGCCTGTGGACTACATCATATGTCTCCCCTTCACCCGGGAGTTCGCCGCTATATCCGCCGAGGCCTTTGTAAGGGACATCCTTGTCCGGAAGATAGGCGTGCGCGAGGTGGTGGTGGGATACGACTACTCCTTCGGAGCGGGACGGGAAGGAGACATCTCTCTTCTCCGGTACTTAGGCGATAAGCTCGGCTTCCTGGTCCACGTGATCGAGCCTGTGTACATCGACGGCATGCTGGTTTCCAGCACCTCGATCAGGAAGTTCATCCGGGAGGGAAACCTGGAGGACGCCAGGCGGCTTCTGGGCCGACACTACCAGATCTGCGGCAGGGTGGTCCCGGGACAGGGCCGCGGCGCGGCGCTGCTGGGTTTTCCTACTGCAAACCTGGTCCCGGTGGATGAGCTCGTCCCTAAAGAGGGCGTTTACGCTGTTTCCGTGGACTTGGGAGGGGCTGTTTTTCAGGGTGTGACCAACATCGGCTGCAACCCCACCTTCGGGGACGCCCCGCTCACCATCGAGACTCATCTGATGGACTTCTCAGGGGACATCCTCGGTCGGAATATACGCATAACCTTCTTGCGGCGCCTGCGGGATGAGATGGCCTTCGACGGAGTGAACGCCCTTTCCAGCCAGATCGCGCGGGACATCCAGGAAGCCAGGGAATTATTCTCCACCCTCGAGGGAGGCGCCGCCGCTTGAAACGCATGCTCGACTGGAGATTCTGGCTGGGGCTCGCGATCAGCGGGGTGTTCCTTTACTTGGCGCTCAGGCAGGTGGAGCCGGCCGAGCTTTGGGAGGCCTTGCGCGCAGCGACCTTGCCGGGAATGGCCGCCGCGGTGGGAATCACTGTACTGCAGCACGTCATCAGAGCGCTCCGCTGGGGGGTCTTCCTCGATCCCATACAGAAGACCACGTTCAAGAATCGACTGTCTGCAACCCTGATCGGGTTTGCGGCCAACTGCGTGCTACCCGCAAGGCTGGGTGAATTCATCCGGGCCAATTATCTCGGGATCACCGAGCGGTTGAGAAGCAGCTCCGCCCTGGGTACAGTGGTGGTGGAGCGCCTGTTCGACGGTTTGAGCATATTCCTGGTTCTGGTGATCGGGCTCTTGATAACCCCCTTCAGCGGGCGTTGGCAGAGCCTGGGGGCGTCTTTGAATGTGCTGGCCATGCTGCTGATCGCCGGGTACGCCGTGTTGATAATACTGATCATCGGATTCAAGTGGAAGTCTGAGACATGTTTGAAGGTGTTGGAAAGGGCGCTTTTCTTTCTATCCAGACGGTTCAGGCTGAGGGCGGTGGATATCAGCAGGGGCTTCGGTCACGGACTGATCCTGCTCAGGGGAGCCGGGAGCTGGGTCTGCGCATTGACCTTCTCGGGCCTGATCTGGTTTCTGGCGCTGACCCAGGTAAAAGCAGTGGCGATCTCGATGGGCATTGACCTGCCTTTTTCCTGCTCCTTTCTGATAATGGCCATGGGAACCCTGGGTGTCATGATACCTTCGGCCCCGGGCTTTATCGGGACATTTCATTTGGCCGTCCAGTACGGATTCATGGTTCACGGCTTCAGGCCCGAGCAGGGGCTGACCGCCGCCATACTGCTCCACGCATGTTTTTTTGTCCCCACGGTGCTCCTCGGGTTTGCATCCTTTCTCATGGTCCACACCCCCCTACCGAATTTGGCCGCCCGGAGTGACCTAGGAAATGAAGCTCCTGGGTGCACCGCGCACAAACGCCTTGCCAAGTAAAACTCGTCGTGTTAGGTTCCACGCGGAAATCGCGGCCGCCCGCCCGGGGGAGGTGCTCGAGGCGGGACCCGCCGTGCAGCAAAAGGAGATAATCCATGAACAGGAACTTCGGCTTTTTTGACCAGGACAAGGCGATGGACCGCCGCTCTTTTCTGAGGCTTTCAGGTCTGCTCGGCCTGGCCGCCGCCTCCTCAAGCCTTTTCCCGGCCGGAGCGGAAGCGGTCCGGTTCGATCGCAAACGCTACAAGGTCTCCTCTACTCGGTTGGCCATGGGGACGATGGTCTCCATGACCCTTATCCACGAATCCAGAGACCAGGCCCAGGAGGCTATGGGCCTTGCCTTCGAGGAGATCAAACGGCTCTCCGGTCTGATGAACCGCTACGACGGGGCCACGGCCGTGGGGGCCCTAAACAGCGAAGGCAGGCTGGAAGGCGCCCCGCCCGAGCTGCGGGAAGTCACGGCCAGGGCTGTGAAGCACTACGGGATATCGGGCGGCAGATTCGACATCACGGTAAAGCCAGTGGTGGATCTATACAGGAACCGCTACGAGGCGGGCAAAGAATCCCCTGAGGTGTCGGAAAAAGAGCTGGAGCAGGTCTTGGAGCTGGTAGATGCCGGCAGGATAATCATGAACGGGGACCGGATATCATTCGCACGGGCCGGGATGGGGATCACCCTGGACGGAATCGCCAAGGGTTACATCGTGGACCGGGCCTCGAAGCTCTTGGCCTCGCGCGGTATAGAAAGCCATATAATAAACGCGGGCGGCGACATCCGCACCCGCGGTGCCCGGGAGGACGGCTCCCCCTGGCGCGTGGCCATAGAAGACCCCGAAGGCAAGGGCGGATATCGCTCCGTACTGCGCATGCGAGACGGAGCAGTAGCCACCTCGGGCAACTACCAGATATTCTTTGATAAAGAAAAAATGGTCCATCATATCGTGGATCCGTGCACAGGCCTTTCCCCGGCTGTGAGCGCGAGTGTCTCCATCCTGACCGAAACCGCAATGGACGCCGACGCCCTGTCCACGGCCGCCATGGTTATGGACCCGGGCCGGGCGGTCAAGTTCGCTGAGTCGCGTCAAGGCTGTGAAGTCCTGGTCATTGAGAAAAGCGGGAGACCCTGGAAATCCCGGGGCTGGGGGAGTCGAGCCATATAGCTCCCTCAATCCGCTCGAGCAAGGCTGAAAGCGTATCGGGGGTGATCGCCGACACGGCGACACCCCCGGTTTGACGTGCGAGCTCAGAGGCCTCGGCAGGGGCCAGGAGATCGGTCTTGTTGAGGACCAAAAGGCTCGGGATCCGGTCCAGGTCAAGCCGACGGAGCACGCTCTCCACAGTTCGAATCTGCTCCTCCATTCGGGGGCTCGCCGCATCCACGACGTGGAGCAATAGATCCGCGTCCCTCAGCTCCTCCAGGGTGGCTGCAAACGCCTCCATCAGGTCCTCAGGCAGGTCCCGGATGAACCCTACCGTATCGGTCACTATGGCCTCCCTCTCCCTCGGAAATCTCAGCCTGCGGCTGCTTGGGTCCAAGGTGGCGAAAAACCTGTCCTCAACGCTTACCCGACTGTGGGTGAGGGCGTTGAGCAGGGTGGACTTGCCTGCATTGGTATAACCAACTATGGAGATCACGGGCATGGCCCTGTCCCCCCGAAGCTTGCGTCTGCCCTCCCTCTGCTTTTTTATCTGCTTGAGCTCACGGTTGAGGCGGGCTATTCGCTCCCTGACCCTCCGGCGGTTGATCTCCAGCTTGGTCTCGCCCGGGCCGCGCCCGCCTATGCCGCCGGTAAGCCTTGACATCGCCGTATTCTTGGTGGCCAGCCTGGGCAGGAGATACTTGAGCTGGGCCAGCTCCACCTGGATCTTGCCTTCCCTGGTCACCGCACGCCTGGCAAAGATGTCCAGGATCAGCTGGCTGCGGTCTATTATCCTGAGCTCCGTGAAATCGGTGAGGCTCTTTACCTGGGCCGGGGTGAGCTCGGTATCGAATATCAACAGGTTGGAGCCGGTCTGCAGGCAGCGGAGCACGAGCTCGCTGACCTTGCCCTTTCCCAGCAGGAACCGCGGATTGGGCCTTTTGACCTGCTGGACCACGATGTCGGCGACCTCCACATTGCTGGAACGGGCCAGCTCTCCAAGCTCGTCCAAGGACTCCCTGGTCTCTTCCAGGTCACGGCCATGGCTCACCCCCACCAGCACGGCCCTTTCACTCTGCTCCAAGCTTTGAGGCTGCTCAGCCCGGGCCAGCTCGTCCTCCAGGGACTGGATCAGCTCGAGTGC
>JBKHIW010000131.1:0-5742 GCA_046538465.1 Desulfobacteraceae bacterium
GGACGTCGTATCAGTTGGCGGCCCTAAAAGGGTTGATCAGAGCCCTACCTCGGCCAGGTCGGGCCCCAGGTAGGCCCTCTCGTTCTCGCCCAGGCATCCCATGGCCAGGCAGAGGATGGTCCAGAGGTGGACCACGTGATATCCGGCCTCGTAATGTTCGGAGAGGTCGTGTATCTGGCTGTGACAGTTATGGCACGGGGCGATGCAGTACTGGGCCCCGGCCTTCAATATCTGCTCGTTCTTGATGCGTCCGTAATGCCTCCGGGCCTCGGTGTATCCGGACTGCAGGTACCCGCCGCCCCCGCCGCAGCAGTAGTTGTTGGAGCGGTTGGGGTACATCTCCATGAAGTTCTCCTCGCCCACCGCAGTCTTGACCACAAAACGCAGATCCTCGGCCACGGGGTCTCCCAGGCTCTTCCTTACCAGCTGGCAGGGGTCTTGGACCGTGAACTTGATCTTGAGATCCTTGTTCCAGTCCGAGTTGACCTGGAGCTTGCCCTCCCTGATCCACCTGGCGTAAAGCGTTATGATGCTCTCTATCTCGAAATTGTGCGGCACGTTGAATTTTTGCAATCCGGACCGGAATGCATAGAATTCGTGCCCTCATTCAGTGTTGAGCCAGACCTTGCACCCCAGGTCCTCCACCGCCTTGGCCTTGACCCTGGTGATGTGCTCCCAGGCCTCCCAATCCTGGAGGAACATGCAGTAATTCTCGGCACCCCACCCCTTGGTGCCGTACGTCCAATCAGCGCCTGCCAGGTGCAGGATCTTCCACAGGGGCACCATTTCATCCGGCTCGGTCACCGGCTCCCTGGAGTTCTGGTTCAGGAAGTAGTAGGCCCCTTCCTTGTTGACCGGGGCCTCGAGGTTCTCCCAGCCGGGCTGGCTCTCCCTCACCTCCTCCAGCACGTCCTCCACCACGAACTGAAAGTCCTCCTCAGAGGTGCCCATGGCGCTGCAGGTGTCGTGCTTGAGGGCCATATCGCAGGATCCCAGGATACCCTTGGGCCTTTCCTCCCGCGGCCAGGTCTGCCTGGCCAGCCCCACCATCTGGGGGATGTCCACCTTCATGGGGCAGGCGTGGATGCAGCGCTGGCACATGCTGCACATCCAGACCCAAGGGGAGCTGGTCGCCTCATCGTAGAGCCCCAAGGCCAACATACGGACGAACTTCCTGGGGTCCATGCCTTCCAGGCCCGTGGCCGGGCATCCGCTGGCACAGGTCCCGCATGTCAGACAGAGCTCCAGGTTGCTCTCAGGCAGGAGCTCCCGGATCTTGTCCCGGAACTCGTGCTTTTGATCGCGCAATTCTAGAACGTCTTTGTTTTCCATGAACACAACCTCTCTCGTCTGCTGGTTTCAGCCCGAATACGGCCCGCGGCTCCCGCAAGGCGGACCGCCTCTCCGGCACACATTCATCACCGGCGAAGTATCCTTCTCCCGCCTTGAAAAGTCAAGGGTTTCTGAGGAGCTCATTTATTTTGATTTGCGTCCAGCGGCCGATCCATGTAAATTGTGATGCCCGGGAGGCGGGCGGAGAGGGCCCGCATGCCTCCAGTAGAGGCCGGCGCCGGAATGCTCCGAGCGCGGCGGTAGAGGCGGGACCGCCGCCGGGTGCCGGCGGTAAGGAAAGAACCAAAGAGAGAGGAAGGGAGGGACTGAAATGGAGATCAAGGTGAGCCCGGCCGGACCGGGGGAGCTAAAGCCGAAGCCGGCGGATGAATCCAAACTCGGCTTCGGCGACCTGCTGGCCGACCACATGTTCATGATGGACTACCAAGCCGGCCGGGGCTGGCATAACGCGCGGATCGTCCCCTACGGCCCGCTTCAAATCGACCCGGCCGCAATGGGGCTCCATTACGGCCAGGAAATATTCGAGGGCCTGAAGGCATACAGGGGCAAGGACGGCACCGTTTATCTCTTTCGGCCGGAAGAGAACCTCAAGCGCATGGACCGCTCGGCCGCGAGAGTCTGTATGCCCGAGCTGGACGCCACCACTGCCATGGAAGGCCTCAAGAAGCTGATCCAACTCGACCGGGACTGGGTCCCCTCCAGCCAGGGGACTTCCCTCTACGTGCGGCCCACCATGATCGCCACGGAACCTCACCTCGGTGTAAGACCCAGCAGCGACTACCTCTTTTACATCATAATCGGACCGGTCGGCGCCTATTACAAGGAGGGCCTGAACCCGGTCAAGATATACGTGGAGGACCACTACATCAGGGCCGCGGTGGGAGGAACCGGAGAGGCCAAGGTGGCCGGAAACTACGCGGCCAGCCTCCTTGCAGCGGAAAAGGCCAAAGAAAGAGGCTTCACCCAGGTCCTCTGGCTGGATGCGGCCGAGCGCAGGTACATCGAGGAGGTGGGCACCATGAACATGTTCTTCGTGATAAACGACGAGGTGATCACCGCCCCGCTAAACGGCTCCATCCTCCCCGGGATCACCAGGGACTCGGCCATACGCCTCCTACGCGAACATGGGAGAAAGGTCTCCGAGCGCCGGCTCTCCATAGAAGAGGTGACCTCCGCTGCCAAAGACGGTTCTTTGAAAGAGGCCTTCGGCACCGGTACGGCCGCGGTTATCTCCCCGGTGGGCCGGATCACATACAAGGGCGCTGACTACCCGGTAGCCGGGGGCCGCATGGGAGAGCTCTCCCAGTGGCTCTATGACGAGATAGTGGCCATCCAGTACGGCCACAAGGAAGATCCCTACGGCTGGAGGGTCCCTGTAGCATAGGGAAAGGCCTTATGATTCCCACCATCGAGTGGCAGGACGGCCTGGTCCGCATGATCGACCAGAGAAAGCTCCCCCGCACCCGGTCCTGGTACATCTGCCGGAGCTACAGGGACGTGATCTGCGCCGTTCAAAAAATGGTGATCAGGGGGGCGCCGGCGATCGGTGTGGCAGCGGGCATGGGCCTGGCCCTCGGCGCCTCGACCATCCACGTAGCCACCTACCAGGCCTTCAAGCGGCGATTCATGCAGATGGCCGACGAAACCGCCCTGGCCCGGCCCACGGCGGTCAACCTCGGCTGGGCCGTGGAGCGCATGCGCCGCATAGTGGAAGAGGGATCCGGCCTGCCAGTGGAGGAGATCAAAGGCGCCCTCAGGGCCGAGTCCGAGCGCATCCTTTATGAGGACATCGAGATCAACAGGGCCATAGGCCGAAACGGACTGGACCTCGTCCCCCCGGAGTCCGCGGTCCTCACCCACTGCAATGCGGGCGCCCTGGCCACCGGGGGCTACGGAACCGCCCTCGGCGTCATCCGCGCGGCCCACGAGGCGGGGAAAAACCCCTCGGTCATAGCGGACGAGACCCGCCCCTGGCTCCAGGGCCTGCGCCTCACCGCATTCGAGCTCATGGAGGACGGGATCCCGGTGACCGTCATAGCGGACAGCGCCGCAGGCTCCCTTATGCGCCGCGGCCTGGTCCACCTGGTGATCACCGGGGCGGACCGCATAGCGGCCAACGGAGACACAGCCAACAAGATCGGCACCTACCACCTGGCCGTCCTCGCCCGGGAAAACCGCATACCCTTTTTCGTGGCCGCCCCGGTCTCCACCATAGACCCGGACACCCCCACAGGGGACGCCATCCCCGTAGAGGAGCGGGACCCCCGGGAGATCACCCACATGGGAAGGCGGCCCCTCGGTCCCCCCGGGGTAAAGGCCCTGAACCCGGCCTTCGACGTCACCCCTGCTGCCTATGTATCCGCCATTATAACGGAAAAAGGAGTTCTCCGCCCCCCTTATGAAAGAGCGGTCCGCAGCATCTTTGATTAAGCGCTCCTCTGAAGGCGCGACCGACAAGATTGATGGAGTCGCAAAAAGCCTAGAACCTGGTTATCTGCCCTTGTAGTTTCAAGGGGTTACTTCGTTCCCAGCGGCGGCTGAGCAGGTTTTTGCGAGACCGTCAAGATTGACACCTAAGCAAATCAAAACTTATTATAACTCTTAAACCAGCAAACAGGAACACCGGTCATGGACCTCGAAGCCCTCAAACAGGCTCTTGAAGAAAAGGACGAAGTCCTCGCAGCATATCTTTTCGGATCAGCAGCCCAAAGAGACTCCATTGCGAACGATGTGGATATCCTCTTGCTGCTGCAGCCGGGCTCTAACAAGTATGAAGTCGAGTTCGATCTGAAATCCCATTTGGCCGAGCATCTCGGCATCCCTGAAAAAAAATTCGACTTTCTGTTTTTCGAAATGGACGAAGCTGATCCCAAAATCCTCTATAAGGCAATTGACCAAGGAATTTTGCTTAAGAATGCAAATCCTCAATTTCTTTCTGAAAGAATAAACCGCCTTTCCTCGTATTTTCTGGAAAATGACTCCATGATTGAAAAGGCCGAATATCTCCGCAGGGAGCGAATAGAGGCTTTTTGTGAAGATCGATAAACAAAGACTAGAAAAGTATTCGGCAGTTTGTAAAGGAAATAAGGGCCATATTGATGAATACCGACCCGGACTGAAGCGCCTGCGAACAGGAAGATCACTCCAGGCGAATCTCCAGGACCCTGGAGGTCTTTTCGGTGACCTTGAAGCGCTCATCTATGCGAAATCCGCAGAGCCAGACCGGGGTGCCCCGGCTCAAGAGAAGAGGGGTCCCCGCCCTCTTTTCCGAGGGCACCTTGAGGTCGATGAAAAAGTCCTTGACCTTTTTCCTCCCCTTCATCCCCAGGGGCATAAACCTCTCCCCCGCCCTCCAGGGCCTGAGCTCCAGGGGAAAGGAGACCTTATCCGCATCCAAAAACCCGGCATCAGGCGATATGTCAAGCGAGCCCACCTCCCCCCTGGATCTTTCCTCCACAAAGACCCTGAGGCCCGCCCCGTCCACCGCGTACTCCCCGGGACCGGGGATCCATGCGTGAAACAAAGGCCTTTTCCCGCCTCCTGCCCTGGAGATGATGACTTGCCCGTAGGAGCGCCGGATACTCCACCCGCTCGGTAGATCCACCCGGGCCTGCGGCCTTTCCCCCAGAATGATCTCCACGGCCGCCTCCACATGACCGCGCCCCACCGCCCTCAGATCTCCCGCCGCTCTTTCAACCGCGCATCTTAAAACCCTCCTCAAAAGCGGCCTTTGAAGCCCTGCAGCCCGCCTCCTGGGGAGAACCACCCCGCCCTCTACCTCCACCCCCCACTGATCCAGCCACTCCCGGGCCAGGCCGGCCAAGTAATAGTCCTCCTCCCTGATCAGGTCCGCGGTCTCCCCGAGCTGCTCCACCAGCCTGGGCTGGTACTCTAAAAGCTCCGGGATGAGCTCCAGGCGTATCCTGTTACGCAGATAACAAGGCCTCAGATTGGTAGGATCGATCAGCCACGAAAGCCCCCTCACCCTCAAGTAGGCCTCGATCTCCGCGCGCCTCAGCCGGATCAGGGGCCGTATGATCCCCGGCTCCCTCACCGGCGGGATGCCCCCCAGCCCCCCGGGCCCGCTTCCCCTCAAGAGCCTCATCAGCACGGTCTCGGCCTGGTCGTCCAGCGTATGCCCGAGGGCGATCAGCCCTGCCACGTATTTATCCCTCACCCGCTCCAAAAACGCGTACCTCGCCTCTCTCGCCCGCTCCTCCAGTGATCCCCCTTCCCTCAGCCCACGCGCCTTTTCGGTCTCAAAGGCAAGGCCCCGCTCCCGGGCGAGCCCGGCCACAAACCGTGTCTCGGACTCGTCCTCCCCGGGCCTGAGCCCGTGGTCAAAGTGGGCCACCACCAGGCTGAGGCCCATCCCGGAAGAGAGCCGGT
>JBKHIW010000132.1:0-5692 GCA_046538465.1 Desulfobacteraceae bacterium
AACTTTCCGCGCCGGGCCCACCCCATGGGCATCCTGTCCTCCATGGTCAACGCCCTTCGGGCCTTTTACCCTGAGCTGCCTGAGAGGACCGAGGAGGAGGAGATCAACGTCACCTTCACCAGGCTGATTTCCAAGATACGGACCATGGCCGCCATCTCCTACAAACTCTCCAGGGGGCACGACATCGTGTACCCCAGGCCGGATTTGACTTATGCGGCTAATTTCCTCAACATGATGTTCGACTCGCCTGTGCGCCCGTACGAGGCGGACGAGGACATAGTCCGCGCCCTCAATGTGTTCTGGATCCTGCACGGAGACCATGAACAGAACTGCTCCACCGCCGCGGTCCGCTTGGTGGGAAGCGCCAGGGTGAACCTCTATGCAGCGATCTCAGCCGGGATCTGCGCCTTGTGGGGACCCCTCCACGGAGGAGCGAACCAGGCGGTTGTCGAGATGCTGAGCGAGATCCAGGCTGCCGGGGGCGACCCCACCCCGTTCATCCAGCGGGCAAAGGACAAGGGCGATCCTTTTCGACTGATGGGCTTCGGCCACCGGGTCTACAAGACCTATGATCCGAGGGCCAAGATCATGAAGCAGGTTGCGGACAAGGTCCTCAAGAAACTCAAGCTGAGCGACCCCCTCTTGGATATCGCCAGGCGTCTGGAAGAAGTGGCCTTGGAAGACCCCTATTTTGTGGACCACCATCTATACCCCAACGTGGATTTTTACAGCGGGATAGTGCTCCGAGCCATAGGGATTCCCCTCAATATGTTCACGGTCATGTTCGCCATAGGAAGGCTTCCCGGCTGGATAAGCCAGTGGAAAGAGAGTATAGACGACCCTGACTGGAAGCTCCACAGGCCCAGGCAGCTCTATTTGGGTCCCAGGGAGAGGAGCTATGTGCCCATTGACCATCGCAGCCGGTGAGACCGGCTGCGGAGAGGGCAGGCTATGGACATTGAGTGCCTGTTTGCTCCTCCGGACCCCTATCCGGCGGATATGTTCTGCAAGCGGCGGTTCACCCCGGATCGGACCGCTGAGCCCGAGTAGATAAACGGAGGTGCATCTGTGTCCGGCAACGGCGGGGAAGAGCTGAGGAAGCTGAAAGAGGACTACCTGGAGCTTGATCGCATCTACCAGGAAGACAAGGAACTCCTGATCAAGATAGCCAATACCCTGGGGTCAGTGGTCGCGGTGAATCCGGAAATGGCCGGACACGTGCAGACCTTGAAGGAACTGCTGAACACGGAGGACCGCCTGGATTCGCAAGGGATCCAGGAAGAGCTGGATTCCTTGAAGAGTCGCTTGGTAGCCCTGGAGGATGAACCTCTTTCTATGCTGGATCCCGCAGAGTTTCGTCTGCTTCATGAACAGATGCACGAGGTCTGCCGGGTCCTGAGAAAGATTATAACGGTTCTTGTGGAGGATTTTTATCCGCTCAAGCCCGATTTGGAAGCAGCAGCCCAAGAGATCCGGCTCGACTGCACAGGAGACGTCCTGGCCATGGATCTGCCGGGAGCAGGCGAGTCCTTCCTGGGGTTCGTGGAAGGGCTAAAGAATAGCATCTCAGAGGACTTCAGGGAGATCAACAACACCCTTTTCACCCTCCTGGAGCAGGTAAAGGACCTGGAAGACTCCTTTGCAGTGGAGTTCGGGAGGGAGGGCGCCAGGGTGAAGGAGATCGAGTACTTTGAGATGAAGGTGAATACAGAAGCAGGAAACATAGTGAGATCCTTTGATCTCCATACCACGGTAAGCGAGATCAAGAAAGCGGTCATAAGTAAGATTAAAAACATAAAGGAATTGGTGGCCTTGCGCAAGCAGGAGGAGAGCTCCAGGTCCTTGAGGTTTCAGCAAAGCATCGAAGGGCTGAAAAAGAGGATCCAGGAGGTGGAGAGCCACGCCAGGGAGATGTCCGCGCGGGCCGAGCATTTTCAAGTGGCGGCCATGAGGGATGGTTTGACCGGACTTTGCAATCGCAAGGCCTTTGAGGAGCGCATAAAGGAGGCCCTGGAGAAGTTCGAGAGCCAACACACCCCTTTTGCCGTAATACTCTTTGATGTGGACAACTTCAAGGAGATAAACGACACCTTCGGCCACGTAGCCGGAGACAAGGTCCTCCAGAAGGTGGGCGGGTGCCTCAAGGATACCTTCAGAAAGGACGACTTCATCGCCCGTTTCGGCGGGGACGAGTTCATCGTGGTCATAGAGGAGCTCAGCCGGGAGCTCGCCCGGGAAAAAATCACCGCCTTCATGAAAAATCTCCAGCGGCTCCGCTTCACCTCCCATGCCAAAGGGGACATAACCGTAAGCGTTAGTCCGGGCATCGCCTTGTCCCGCAAGGGAGACACGCTCGAGAGCCTCCTGCAGAGGGCGGACCAGGCCATGTACGACGTCAAGAAGCGAAAGAGGTGATACGCCTTGAAAGACCGCCTGGACGCCTTGTACCGCCGCTACCACAGACGCTGCTTCGTGGAGCCCGATCCGCTCCAGTTCCTATACGCTTATCCCCGCCCCGGAGACCGCGAACTAGCCGGCCTGGTGGCCTCCAGCCTGGCCTACGGCCGCGTGTCCCAGATCCTTGTCTCTGTATCCTCGGTACTGGATGTCATGGGGCCCTCCCCCGAGGCATTTGTCCTGGGAAGCAACCGTAGCTCGTTCAACCGGGCCTTTTCCGGATTCAAGCACCGGTTCAGCACCGGAGAAGAAATCGCCCTGCTCCTTTGGCGGGCCCGAGAGGTGATAAAGGAGTACGGATCCCTGGAGACCTGCTTCCTCGAGGGTCTTGGACCGGACCACGAGACCGTACTTCCGGCGCTTTGCTCCTTTGCCGGGATTCTGCGGCCCAAGGGCGCTTCAAGGGGCACCCTGATCCCCCTGCCCGAACGGGGAAGTGCATGCAAGCGCCTCAACCTGTTTCTGAGATGGATGGTAAGATCCGACGAAGTGGACCCGGGCGGCTGGGAGGCGGTTTCCACGGCAAAGCTCATCATACCGTTGGACACCCACATGCACCGTATCTGCCTCGGCCTGGGAGGGACAAGGCGCAGGCAGGCGGACATGAAGGCCGCCCTGGAGGCCACCAGGGCGTTCCGTGGGCTCGCGCCGGAAGACCCGGTCAGGTACGATTTTTCGCTCACCCGCCTGGGGATCAGGCGCGAGGCGGGCCTTGACGAGTTTCTCAGGGAGTGCAAGGGCTTCCAGCGCGAGGCTTGAATACTTGAATACCCCGGGAGAGGCGGATTGGAGGATGCCATGAAGGTCTTTATCACCGGTGGAACAGGGTTCGTGGGGACCGCACTCACTCGCAGCCTGGCGGAAAGGGGGCATCAAGTGACCGTCCTCACCCGCCGGTCGCCGGCACAGGACAGGCCGGGGTCCTCAGGGGTAAGGCTGGTTCAGGGGAATGCAAACGAGGAAGGGCCGTGGCAGGAGGAGCTCCTGCAGCATGATGCAGTGATTAACCTCGCTGGAGCCTCCATATTCAGACGTTGGACCAAAGCGGCCAAGAAAGAGATCCGCGAGAGCCGGCTCCGCACCACCCGAAACCTGGTGGGCGCTCTGGGCCGGGGGGCGCCCAGGCCGGGCTTTCGGTTCCTCAGCGCCTCGGCCGTGGGGATCTACGGGTTTCACGGTGACGAGGTCCTGGATGAGGATAATCCGCCCGGGGACGACTTTCTGGCCGTTTTGGCCCGAGACTGGGAAGGGGCGGCTGAAGAAGCAGAGGCTCACGGAGCGGTGGTGACCTGCATGCGCTTCGGGATAGTGCTGGGAAAAGAGGAAGGAGCGTTGCCCAAGATGCTGCCGCTTTATAGGTGGTGGCTCGGCGGACCACTCGGCAGCGGCAGACAATGGTTTTCATGGGTGCATATTCGGGATCTGGCGGCTATTCACCTCTTTGCCCTGGAGCGGGAGGACCTCCGGGGGCCTCTGAATTGCACCGCCCCCGGGCCGGTTCGCAACAAGGATATGGCCCGCACGCTGGCCGGTGTCATGGGGAAGCCCAGCTTCATGCCTGGTGTGCCGGGGTTCTTGGTTCGTGCGGCGCTGGGCGAATTCGGCTCCGTGCTCCTGGAAGGACAGCGAGTGGCGCCCAAGAGACTGCAGGAGGCCGGGTTCCGGTTTTTATACCCGGAGCTTCAACCGGCCTTGGAGGATTTGTTGGGGTCGGGTCCGAGATAAAGGCGGCTGGGGTCAGCTTGGTTCCCCGTCTATCCGCCCAACTACGAGGTGGGCATCGCCGAACGGGCCGAGGGCCACGTATTTTCGACCTTGGATCTCCATCTTGTAGCCCGGGGCAAGCGGAATCGATCCATGTGCGTTCCAAATCACACGCACACCCTTTTCACGGGGGACAAAGGCCTTTCGACAAAGAGAAGCCAGGATATCCTTGACCTCTTCGTCGGTGCGGCTTCGGCCTGCGGCGATTGTTTTTTTCCCGCCCTCGGCTTCTGCTGAAGGAGCGGCTCCGTCCGATCGTCCGGCGTCATCCGTCTCGGTGTTCGCTCGCTCGAGAAGGGCGTCTACATCGCTCTGGGAAAGAATTTCATCCCCGTTCACCATTGGTTATCCCTCGAGCCGCCTGGAAATCCGTTCAGGGAGCTCCGCCTGTATTGTAAACCGATTCCTGGATAACATTCGGCACTAAGAGGCCTGGACTTGAATCCTCCCTCGAGGACCGACGGCCTGCAGATGAGAAAGATGGCGGCTAGTTGAGGATGAAGCCCAGCAAGACGTCCTCGGCCTGGCAATCTTCGCATTCGACGTCTTCCCTTTGGGGCTCCTCCTTGTAGATCAGCTTTCCTCGATACTCTTGCCTGAGCTCGAATTCGCCGTCCTCTGCCAAGACAAGGAGTCTTTCCGAGCAGAAGGCGCAAGCCGGACCATGTTCTTGGTCGTATTCCCAGAAGCCGGGCACCCAGTTTTCCTGGATGGCCTGTTCGATGGAATCCAGTTCCATCCCGCAAATGGTGCATCTCACCATGGTTGGATCGCCCTCCGGCGCAAAGTGCATGCAGTTGTTCAGTTCTTATCCGTTCCCCCCTGTTCAGAGAGGGTACTCGATCAATACTCAAAAAGCGGACGGATGGCAAGGGGAATGTTTGCTCTTGCGCTCAAACAAGCGGCCTCCTCCCAATATTTTTCTAGCGCAGCCCGCCGCGGCGTTCGGCCGCTGATACCGCCTCCTCCCCCAGCCTGCGCAGCGCCTCTGCCACTATCTGGGAGGGCCCCATGGGAGAATCCTTCCCAATGTCGTAGAGTTCGACCGGGGGCATGGGCAGCGACACCCCCCCGCTCCCTCCCGTAACTGTAGACAGGGTGATCCGTCCGCCTTGGAGCAGGATTCGATCAATGATCACCCTTTTGTCTTCACCGTTGTCTCCGCCCAGTATGGGCAGGCCTCTCATATGGTCTCGAAGGTCTCGAAGAAACACGGAGAGATTGCTCCTGCCAAAGCCGGCCGCCTCATAATTCAGATCCATCCCCATGATCTCCACGGTCTTGACGCGGATGCATTCGCTCAACACAGCCCGCGGCACTATGGAGACATGGATCTGTTGGATGTGAATCATCCTGGAGCTCTTGAAGCCGTCCGGATTTTGAAGCTCCATGCCGTACAAGGTAAGGGAGCCTTTCATCAGGGATAGGTCGCATTTTTCTACACCGGCCTCTATGTTGAGGAGCTTGTGCG
>JBKHIW010000133.1:0-5667 GCA_046538465.1 Desulfobacteraceae bacterium
AGACCTGACCCGAGGCAGAGGCCACCTGGTCAGCACCTTCGGTCAGACCGTCGATGATACGCTTAAGGGCGGAGTTGATGCTCCTGGTGATCAGGATTCCAAGACCGAGTGCAAGAAGAACACCTACTATCATGGCAGCGAGGGTGAAGAGTTCGATGAAACCAGCCTCGGAATGGGCCTGCTCCACATTGGCATCCGCTACCTCACTATTGATTTGGACCAGTTGGTCAAGAAGCCCATTGGCCTCATACTGCCTCGGCATAACGGTTTCCATGAGAAAATCGCCGGCCTCTTCATGCAAGGCCTCAGCCTCGCCTATCACATCGATTAACGCGTACACAAGCTCCATGATCTCGGCCGCAGCCGGATCCATGCGGTCGGTATAGATGCGCACGGCCTCGTCCTGGTGGCCATTTCTTACCGCCTGTCGTATGGGTGCCACCGCGGCGTGAAAACGCTCGTTCGCTCCCTGCATATCCTCACGAAGCCGTTCCACATCTTGATTGCGGCTTGAGAAAGTGTCCAGCCACTGGCCAAAAGGAGTGGCCGTATGGTCTTCGCCGCCGGTGAAGTCCTCGCCATTTACAATCAGATTCAGCACGTTCTTTTCCAGGGCGTAGAGATCCCCCCTGAACAATTGCACGTGTGAGAGCAATTCGTCGGGGTTCTGTATGCCCAGTTCGTCGTACTTCTTGTTGAGTTCGATATACTCGTTGTTGGCCTCGCGCCAGGCGTTCCAAGTGGGCACGAACTGCTTCCATACACTTTCCTCTTCCGCGGTCTGGGGCAGGGGTTCGTAGATGTTCCACGCCTCCTCGTAAGTCTTACGCGAATCCTGGAGCGCGGAGTAGTGTTCCTGCCTGCGCTCGAAAGATGCTTCAGCGTTGGCAAGTGATTGAAGAAGATAGGATATGTGCTCCGACTCCGCTTCGATGATCAGCAGGCCCTCCACACTGGGCATGCGCACGACGCCGATCTCGTCAATGTGATGCTCGCTCTTGACAGCCCCGAAATATCCGATGATCCCAATAGCCAGGGTGATGACAGCTACCCCTGAGAATGCGGCTATCAATTTTTTGCCGATAGTCCATTGATTCTTCATGATCCCCCTCCTGTTACTTTTTGTGTGCACTACAGCCATTATACGTTTTTTACGGAAAACCCGTGCCTTCGCCTCTTGGCCCATGCAGACCTGAAATCCACGACCATTGCCCGCTGCCCTACCCTTGGCATAAGGCAAGAAGGGGGCCATAAGGACGCCGAATGAGGCAGAAAACGGGAATATGATTATAAAACAGTATGTTATGGAATTTACGCTGTCTGGTGGGTCCGCAAGGAAAAAGAGTGAAACACGGGGGTTTTGTCTTGCTTTACAAGACTTTGTCCTGCTTTACAGGAATCAGCCCCGCAGCACGGGACACAATGCCTGGAAAAAGGGTTGTTGAACAATAACGAACAACAAACCCCCGGAGATTACTCGCCTTGGGTGAGCCGGCCCTCCTGAAGAAGGCTGCAGAGGAAAGAATCATCCATTTCGACGAAGCCGCTGTGAGGGATCACCTTGGAGAGATGGTCCGAAGCACGGTGGAAGAGACCCTCAACCAGATGCTCGAAGCGGAAGCCGACAGGCTGTGTAATGCCGAGAAGTATGAGCGCACCGAGGCCCGGAAAGACACCCGGGCCGGCCATTATCAGCGCAAGCAGCAAACTCGCGCAGCCGAGGTCTCTTTGAAGATGCCCGACCTCAGGAGACAAACCCTTCCCCCGCAGCATGGACACTCGGTGATGTGGACGTGCTCCTTATAAGTGGGCTGGAGCAGCTCCTGCCGGTGGCCCTTGTGTCCTTTCCGGGCGCCTCGCTTTCGCTTCTTTTCGGTATGCTTCTTGCCACCGGGCGCTTGGCTCAGCCTTGGCGGCAGCTCGATCTCGCCCTTCTTCTCCAGCTCAAGCAGGACGTCCCGGCAGGCACGCTCTCCTTATGGGACTTTTTCTTGACCACAATATGTTGTTTTCATTTACTCATCGATACACAATCACGTTTTCAGCTACTATGTTCCTCAAAAAGCAACTTCGTATCATGGAACACACTGCAAGGCTGATAGTGGACGGAAAGACATTCGAGATACCCATACTCCGGGGCACCAAGGGCGAGCGCGCCCTGGACATCTCCTCCATGGTCAACGTGCTGCGCGCCATGGGGATCCCCCTGAACATATTCACGGTGATGTTCGCCATAGGCAGGCTCCAGGATTGGATACGCCAGTGGAAGGAGAGCATAGACGATCGGGACTGGAAGCTGCAGAGGCACAGGCAGCTCTACCTGGGGCCCGAGCTGCGGGACTACGTCCCCATGTACAAACGCGGGAAATGAAGCTTACTGCAGGGAGGGGAAGACATGGATCTGGAGCTGTTCGAGAATATGGAGGCGGAGGATCTCCGCAAGTATATCGAGTTCCTGCTCTGGCACTACCGGGTGATGGATGCCTTTTGGTTCCTTTACGTCGCCGAGCGGTTCGACCAGCCGACGGCGGAGCGGCTCAACGAGCTGGTCTGGGGAAGGGTCTCCGGTATGGCCGCGCGCGACATACTGGAGAGATTCCATATAGAGGAGCGTGGGCTGGAGGGTTTCGTGCGGGCCCTGCGTCACTTCCCGTGGTGCATCCTGGTGGGCTATGATATAGATGCAAAGTCGGACGAGGTCTTGATCTCGGTGCGCTCCTGCCCCACCCAGGAAGCGCGGCTCAGGCGCGGGCTGGGTGAGTTCGTGTGCAAGGAGATGCACCGGGGCGAGTTCGAAGGATTTGCCCGGGAGGTGGACGAGCGCATACGCGTTGAGTGCCTCTTCGCCCCACCCGATCCCCATCCCCCGGAGATGTTCTGCAAATGGCGGTTCACCCTGGCCGAAACCGCGGAGTCCGAGTAAGGCAACGGAGTTGCCCCTGTCTCAGGAGAATGACGCGAAGAGCTCAGGCGGCTCAAGCAGGACTACCTGGAGCTGGACCGCCTTTACCATGAAGACAAGGAACTCCTGATCCGGGTTGTCCAGACCCTGGGGGCAGTGGTCGCGGCCAACCCGGAGATGACCGGACAAGTGGAGTCCCTGAAAGGTTTGTTGCGCGTCGAGGAGCCCCTGGACCAGGGCAGGATCCAGGAAGAAATGGAAGCATTCAAGCGGCGCTCCCTCACCTGCCGGAAATGTAGAAAGGGAGAGCCGTTTCCCTTGAAAACCGAAACCTTCGTAACTTACAACATGTTGTCGTTCCAGCGGCCCTAAGGGCCTAATCAGAAGTCCTTGAAGGAATCATCATCAAAAGGGATAGCCTTTTCCGGATCCACTTCCCTGCCGGGGCTCTTGGCCGCAGGGGCTGCATCATGGCCACCGGCACCCGTATTCCGTTGATGCATATGATCCCCGGGCAGGGCAAGTCCCTTCTTTACGGCCCGGCCGGTCTTTCCGTGGGACACGCTACGACCCCCTCCACCATGTTGCACAGCCCCGCCCACAAGCATGACCAACTCGTCCACCATGACCTTCATCTGCTCGGCCTGGGAGTTCAGCTCCTCCGATGCGCCGGCCGACTCCTCGGCATTGGCCGCGTTCTGCTGGGTGACCTTGTCCATGTCGGCCACGGCCACGTTCACCTGATCGATGCCCTCGGCCTGCTCCCTGGAAGCTGCCGCTATCTCACCCACGAGCTCGGCCACCTTCATGGCGCTCTGCTCCACCTTGCCGAACTCCTCGCTGGTGCGCTCCACCAGGGTGGATCCGTCCTGGACCTTTTTGGTGGTCCCCTCGATCAGGGCCGAGGTGTTCTTGGCCGCTTCAGCGGCGCGCATGGCGAGGTTTCTCACCTCGTCCGCCACAACCGCGAACCCCGCACCGGCCTCTCCCGCACGGGCCGCTTCCACAGCCGCGTTCAGGGCCAGGAGGTTGGTCTGAAATGCTATCTCGTCAATGGTCTTGATGATCTTGGAAGTCTCTTCGCTGGCCTTGCTGATCTCCTGCATGGAGGAGACCATCTCGGTCATGGAGGCGTTGGCAGACCCAACCACCTGCTTGGCCTCCTCCATCAGGGTGTTGGCCTGGTCTGCGTGGCCCGCGTTCTGCTTGGTCATGGAGGACATCTCCTCCAGGGACGAAGAGGTCTCCTCTATTGATGCCGCCTGTTCCGACGCACCCTCTGCCAGGGACTGACTGGCCGAAGACACCTGACCCGAGGCCGAGGAGATTTGATTCGAGCCCTCTGAGATTCTGGCAATAATTCCCTCCAAAGTCCTGGCCAGAGATCTTGCCAGCCCCAGGCTAAGTCCTATGCCCAACATGCTGGTAATAATCAGGATCGCCGCTATCGCCTTGAAATAGTCCCTGACGCTGTCGATGAAGCCGGTGTTTGCAAGCATTTCAGTCCGTTCGATCTCCACCGTAGCATCTTCGAGGCCGCGAAAAACGCTGCCTTCCAGTGCCTCGATCCGCTCTACGTTGTCTACGTACTCAAGGGTCAGTTCCTTGACTCTGAGGTTGGCCTTCTTGGCTTCCCTGGCCATGTTTTCAAATGGTGTGCCGGAGAGTCGCTCGACGTCTTTCTCCACATTAGCAAGCAGCGTGTCCAGAAACTCGAGCATCGCGTGTTTGGCCTCCAGGTCCTCCTTCAACCGGTTGAACAGGATGCGCAACTCGAAGTTGGATGTGGTGTTCACATTCGCCC
This sequence comes from Desulfobacteraceae bacterium, assembly GCA_046538465.1. Classification (GTDB taxonomy): domain Bacteria; phylum Desulfobacterota; class DSM-4660; order Desulfatiglandales; family HGW-15; genus CAZYJR01. The sequence goes on from JBKHIW010000133.1 coordinate 4,707, forward strand.
CCATAATGACCTGCCGCTCCAGAGTGCTCACTTGATGCCGGGCCTCCGGATCGGCCAGCTTTCGGCTTACCTGTTCAATATAGCCGTTTGACTGCGAAACCGAATGGGCTGTGACTTCCTCCAACTCGTCCTCCACTTCGGAGTTTTTCACCCTGAGCTCCTCGATCCCGAGGAGGTCGTCCCATACCGCCTTTACATCCGTGTCGAGATCACTCTCCCCGGCGCTTTGCAGGAGGGGCTGAAAGGCCTGTTGAAGCTCTTCGAATTCAACCCGTGAGCCGAGATAGTCCTTGGCCGTCAGGGCGGCCGTGCGTGTCGCCGTGGCCAAGGCCCTGGTCTTGGACTGGCTTTCCGACAGTTCCCTGATCAGCGAATTGTAGCTGAAATAGAAAAAGACCACGGTGCCGAGCAGTATTACATAAAAGATGTTCAGTCCGTATAGCTTGTGTTTCAAGGCGATTTTGGATAACCCGGGCATCATGATGTCCTCCATTGATTTGCAATAGGCCGTTAGACCTTGCCGGCAGTGCCGGTGCGGACTCCTCAAGGAGCCACGCTTGCATGTTGTCAGCAAAAAACATACCAGGACACCAAGCAAGGGCTTACTGACTGATTTTGCATTGATTTGGTGGGGTTACCAAAAGGCGCGGGAGAGCTCTTCCGAATTTGAGCACAATCTTCCCGGCGGGTGTCGGCTTCTTTGACACCGCGAGCCTGGGCGAGTTGATGGAGTCCTCGTAGAGTTCTGCGGTGTAGACCCGGCCGATCCATCCCGCGCAAGGTCTCCGTACAGCTCATTTCCGGTGGCCTGATAGGTCTTTAGATAAGCCAGTGCAAGCATGCCCTGCGCTGGTCTGTAATTTTTGCAAAATACCTGGAACCGTGCCTGCCGGGGAAAGGCCTTCACCCCCAAAATCCACCCCGGCCCTTGTCTTGGATTCCAGCCTGTCCCAGCTCCCTC